>CALBJW010000089.1 GCA_937893145.1 uncultured Prevotellaceae bacterium
TCTACATTCTTTGATGAGTCGTCAACCTTTGCTCGGAATTCTACTGTATAGCCCTTGCCCGGCTCTGGATTGAAGTCTGGGAAGGTCTGGCGCTCTGCATCAGTGAGGGTTACCTTATTGGAAAGGGTTGACTTTGTCTCAAGTTCGCTACCATAACTTACAAGGTTAATGTAAGCACGATAGTCACCCGAACGCAAGATAACCTTACCGATATTCTTCTTGCGATAAGTTATATTAGTAATTGTGAGTTCTGCTTCATCACCAGCTTTCAACGAATTTTGCGAAACGGCAAAACCTGATGTTGCTGTGATTGTAACATCCTTCTTGAGGTCTGCTGCACTAACTTTCACGGTAATACTTGTACCCGTACCATTGAGAGTGTAAGTAGGAGTCTGATAACCCGAACTTGGCATAGCACATTCTGCTACATAAATGACATTATCATCTGTAGTCTGTGCCATTGCACTGAGTCTTACTATGCTCATCAAGGCAAGCAGAACAAATAGGATTTTGGATTTCATAGTCAGGTAAAATTTAATTGTTGGTTTTTATTTCTTAATCCATAGGATACTTTACTCCCCAATCCTTTCGGAGTTCATCCATCTGTTTCATTATGCTAATAGTTTCCGTATGTGGCATGAGTGGAGACTCAAGCAGTCCCTCCTCAATGCAACGGCGACACTCATACACCTGATATTCATAGCCGTTGACCATGTCGGCAGGACGAGGATAACTTGCCACAAGCTCATAGTTGCGATATACTTCAATGAGTTCTGGACAGTTCACATTGTCAACACGGATATAGCCTTCGGTGCCGCTAATGATACCCTGTCGGTCGTTCAGACACAGTGCTCCCGACTGAAGGTTCGCCATCTTGCCATCGGAATAGGTCAATGAGATGCTTTCCTGCATGTCCATTCCTGTAGGTCCAAGTATGCAGTTTGTCACGGTGCGTGCTATGTCTGTGCCGAAATACATTCGTGCAAAGTTGAGCACATACACTCCAAGGTCGAGAAGTGCTCCACCACAAAGGTCTGCACGAACGATGCGTTCCTTATGTTCCATCATGTAGCATAGTGTGGCGGTGAGCACTCGCGGTTCACCAATGATTCCGCTTTCCATAATCTCCTTCACTTTGTGTGAGAGAGGCATATAACGTGTCCAGATGGCTTCGGTGATGAACACACCCTTTTTATGTGCTGCCTCGATAAGTGATTCTGCCTCTCGTGCATTTGCAGTGAATGCCTTCTCCACAAGAACTGGTTTGCCTGCCTCTACTGCCAACATAGCATGCTGATAGTGATGGGAATGTGGAGTTGCTATATACACAAGGTCCACATCAGGGTCACAAACGAGAGCATCGTAACTGTCATACGACTTTTCAATATTCCACTGTGCTGCAAAAGCGTCTGCCTTTTCCTGCGAACGTGATGCTATTGCATACACACAATAATCTTCAAGTGGAGCTAAGGCTGCCGCCATCTTATGTGCTATCCAACCTGCTCCTATGATTCCAACCTTAAACATAGTATTAGTATTTTTATATTGTAAACTAAAAAATAGGTAATGTAAGCAACTGATACATCAATGTCTTTGCCATGCGCTCATGTCCCTTGTCGTTAGGGTGAAGACGGTCTGTCACGGCATCCTTGAAATACTGAGCATGAGAGTCGAGCATTGGGTAAAGTCCTGAGACAGCATTGAAGTCGATGACTGGTACAGCCCATACATCAGCCACCTCCTTTGTAGCATCAACGTATGCATCAAGGTACAATCCACACTGGTTAGTATAGTCCTCTGAGCATTGCCAGTTCTTGTCATTAGCAAAGAAATCCTGGCGATGGATAGGAGTAAGCACAACTATCTGCTTTGTTGGATATGTAGTCTTGAGTTTCTCCATTGCTATGTTGATGCGACCACGATAAGTATTTGGGTCCATCGACATATAACGACGCTTGCGCTTTACCAACTCCTTTGGTTTACCATGACCATACATCACCTTCTCCGACTTCTCTTTGTACCACGTGCCGAGTGGCACACCATTGTTGTAGTCGTTTGTACCCATAAGGATAAGGATAGCATCTACATCCTCTCCGTGTTCCTCAAGCAACTTTGCAGTCTGGCGAGGTATGTCGTCCCACTGTCTGCCGCTAACTGCATAAACGTATGGTGTGATGCCCATCCACTGCTGAAGAAGAGTCCAATACTTATTCTTCGATGCACTGTTGCGAGGGTCTGTGATTGAGTCGCCAAAGTATGCAACCTTCTTTCCTGCCCATGGGTGAGTGAACTGCCACTGTGATGCCGCAGATGAAGTAAGCACACCAGTATTATCTACAAGGTACTTCTGCAATGATGGCTGAGCCTTTGCTGCTCCCTCAAGGAAAAGCTTAGACATCTTGAGTGCTCCCTGCTTGTTGAGGTGAGTGTCGTCCTGCTTCTCTGGTGGGAACCACATGAAGAGTGACTTACTATCCTCAGGACCGAGCTGCTCAACAAGTTTCTTTGATATAGATTCTGCATCAACGTATGCTACCGACATTTCTTCTGCCACCTCAAATGGTGCTGTGATGTAGTCGCCATGTGTATTAATAAGGTGGTCGCCTTCAAACTTACGACGAACCATCGAGTTGAAGATGACAGGGATAGCTCCCTTGTCCTGTGCCTCTGTCACGAAGCGGCGCAAGTTGTCCTTGAATGTTGTGGCGGCATCTGTGTGACGAGTGGTGTCAGCCTTCTCATCGTTATGGCCAAACTGAATGAACACATAGTCGCCAGGTTGAAGGAGGTCAACAACAGCCTTCCATCTGCCCTCTGTAATGAAACTCTTTGAGGAACGACCAGACTTGGCGTGATTGTCAACAAGAATATCGGAATTGAGATGCTGACTAAGCATCTGTCCCCACCCCGCTTCGCGATTTTCAGCATCACGGTCTGCCATTGTTGAATCGCCTATCGAGAATATTGTTGGCTTGCGTTTCTGTGTCTGGGCATTCATGTTCAGCGGAAGAAGCACGAACAGAATGATGAGGGCATTAATCCATTTCATAAGTTGATGAGGTTTTTTGATTTGTTGTATTTAATGTTTAGACTTTATCATAAGTTAGCTGCAAAAATAATGCTTTTTTATTAAATATTAAATTAAAAAGGGTAAAATCATTAATTATTGCAAAAGAAACCCACATACTTTTGGACATTTCACATATATTCATTACTTTTGCGTGACAATAATTCAAATAATCATGGATATGAAGAAGAACATTTTGACAATAGTAATGTTTGCTGTTGCTATGATTTACAGCCAAGAAAGCTCAGCACAGTTCCGCTTCGGTCTTAGAGGTGGACTTAATATTTCGAAGGAAAACATCAGTGGAAACCTTAAAGACAACTTCACATCGAAGGGTCGTCCTGGTTTCTATGTCGGTCCTACACTTGAGTACACAATCCCAAAGGTTGGATTCGGTGCTGACCTTTCCCTACTCTATGACAACAAAAACATGCAGCTGGGCAATACTATAAACTCAAACTACACAAAGAAGAGTCTCCACTACATCGATGTGCCATTCAACCTCCGTTGGAACATCAACTTCCGCCGACACACAGGCATCTACATCGCTACTGGTCCTCAGTTGCAGTGGCTCATAAACAATTCACTCAGCGATTTCTTTAGCGACAAGGACTACCAGCTCAAGAAGTCACAATTCTCTTGGAACATTGGTGCAGGTTTCAATCTCGGCAAGCACTTCCGCATTGGCTACACATACAACATCGGTATTGGCAACACTACCGACATCAATAACATAGGTGATGTATGGAACGGAGTCGTTGACAACGCAAGCTTCCAGTCAAAGACCAACACACATCAGGTTCTCTTGAGTTTATTCTTCTAAAGACGTACCTAAATACAACAAAAAAGGTGTTCACAACTCGTGAGCACCTTTTTTTGCTTATAAAACAAGGCTTGTTATCGAAAAACACTTGGTTTGAATATTCCTTTTCCTATAACTTTGCAGTAGAATTTATGTAGAACCAAATTGAATGAAATATGAAAAAGAAAAAGGAAATAACGCACATCCGTTGCAAGACACATCCCCTATTGAGAGATATAAACCACTTCATTAAACAAACCTTTAATTACTTCTTTTTACAAAAATGAGAGAACTCAAGATTTTACAGAACTACACAGTTAGAACACAATCACTCGACCTTTACCTCAAGTCCATCAGCCACGAACCACTAATCGGTGTTGAAGAAGAAGTTGCACTTGCAGAGAGAATACATAAGGGAGACGAAAAGGCACTTGACCGTCTTGTGCGTGCAAACCTTCGTTTCGTCGTTTCCATCGCAAAGCAGTACAACAATACAGGCATGGAACTCATGGACCTCATCAACGAAGGCAATATGGGACTCATCGAGGCAGCACGCCGTTTCGACGAGACACGAGGCTTCAAGTTCATCTCCTACGCAGTGTGGTGGATTAGACAACAGATTCTGCTCGCCATTTCCGAGCAGGGCAACATCATCCGCAAACCACTCAACCACGCCACAAACCTTAGTCGCATCAACCGCATCAATGCTAAGTTCGAGCAGGAGAATGGCAGACGAGCTTCAACAAGCGAACTTGCAGATATGCTCAACATCGGCGAGGACAAGATTACCTCTGCCCTTGTAGGTTCAGGCCGCACTATGAGCATGGATGCACCATTCAACGATGATGAGGACAACACCCTTCTCGATGTAATATCCGAAGATGACGATGTCAGCGTTGAGAAGAACCTCATGAGCGAATCCCTTTCCACCGACCTCAACAACGTATTGGGAAGCCTTAGCTCCCGAGACAAGTCTGTCATCTGCATGTTCTACGGCATCGGAGAACGCCAGTACACCCTCGACGAGATTGGTGACCACCTCAACCTCTCTCGCGAACGTGTTCGCCAAATCAAGGACCGCAGCATTCGCTCCCTCCGCTCCAACCCACGAAGCAGAGTCCTCCGCAACTATTTGTAGAGGGAAGCCTATCAAGTTTATAGTACACAACTATTTGACTTTTCAATAGAAGTACACAACCCACATGTCACATCATGTGACCGCTAATATTGTCGCCTGTCAAGTGTATTGACAGGCGACTGTCATAGGCTTGACAGGTGGCTGTCTTAGGTATGAAAGAAGAAAATCATTCTTAAAATGATATTCAAGAACGCAATGGACAGCGTTGTGAAATCTTCAAAATACACAGAAAAGATGGCAAAAAGCGGCATTTTTGCATACAAAGATACATAGATACATACAAGATACATGGAAAGATACATCGTGTATTTATGTGATTATCATTGATATAGAACGGAATATGTATCTATGTACCTTTTTTCTCAAAAAAAATATTTTTTTTAAACTTTACAATAGACTTTTGAGAAGATTGAATTACACAAGAAGAGGGATGAGAGCGTTTGTTCGCGTTTATCAAGTGACATACAAGCGTTTGTCATGCATTAAACATGCGTTTGTCGGCGATAAACGCTCAAAAGTACTGGAACTTTTGGTAAATCTTGCTGTAATGTATCCAAATATAAATGGTTATGAGACATAAAAAAACTGGTTAGTTGTGCTAACCAGTTGTGTTGTTGTTCATAAGCTGTTTGTATTTTTCTATCTCATCGGCGACCTGTTTTGCTGCCCATGCGAGGATGGAGACATCGTCCACAAGACCGATGGCGGGGAAGATGTCGGGAATCATGTCGGCTGGTGTGACAAGATACACACACGCGGCAACGATGAGAACAAGGTTGGTGAGGTTGAAGTCCTTGTACTTGCCCGATGATACATCACATACATAGTTGTACATGTCGGTGAAGTCGTCCTTCACCTTGCGAAGACCGTCACGAGATGCAAACTCCCCCAGCTGGGTGACAAGTTCATGGAAAGCGGAAGGATGGGTGACATAATACCACGCCATCGACTTCCATTTGCCATTTAATTGTTTCATTAGCGCTTAAACTTAAGTGTTGCGGCATTATTTGCCTTATCTGTTGCTACTACAACATAGATGCCATTAGTGAGAGTGGCAAGGTTGACGGTCTGGAATGTGCCACTACCCTGCTCGCTCTGGATGAGTGCTCCAGAAGAAGAATAAATCTTGACAGCAGAGAGAAGGTCAGCACTCTTCACGTTGACAACTCCATTTCCAACATAAGCAATAGTGATGCTTGATGCAGATTCTGACATCTTAACTTCTTCTATGTCAGTTGCATTAGGATGAGATGAGAGATGTGCCATAACATCTGACTGACACTGATTGCTTGCACCTGGTGTTGGTCGAGGCATGAGGTAGCCATTCATTCCACCATCAGGATAACGACCGTAGGAATGTTCACCGTCATGATATTCGTATGTCACTGTGTCAGAATATGCTATGTCAGAACCATCATACATGGTGAGGGCAACGAGACCACTATCAGCCTCAAGCTTGAAATCGGCATGAATGGCTTCACCTTCGGATGGTTTCTTGTCGCACCAAACAATCTTGTATCCGTGTGCAGGAATGATGGTGTTGAGATGAACATCGTCTGTTGGAATCTGATACTTCTGTGGTTTGTCTGGATTATCAGTGAGGTACATACCTGCAATGTTAACAGGCTCATCTGTTGTGTTGTAGAGTTCTATCCAGTCTGCCTTCTTAAAGAGGTCGTTGATAAAGATATCGTTCGAAGCACTCACCTCATTGATAACTACAGGTGAAGGGTTCAAGCCCTCAGCCCTCATCTCCTCAGGAGTCATCTTTTCCCACTTTGCAGTATAACGAGGAGAGATTTCGGTAACAGAGAACTCAGGGTCGGAAGAAATGAGTGCTCCACCAATATTCTTGTACCATCCCAAGAAGCGATAGCCTGCAGGTGCTGCGGCACGAAGAGTGACAGGCTTAACCATCACACCATCCAACTTGCCAGTAGGAACCTTGATGCCATTAACGAAAATCTCGCCCTCTGGAATGTCACTCTTGATGTGCATTGTAAAGGTAGATGGAATGCCAAAATTACGACTCTTATTGAATGCCTTGAGGTAGTCCATCATGTTCTTCTGATGAGTTTCTGTAAACTTACCAGACACATTCGAAGCACTCTGGCTACTACTTGCACCCTCGTAGGCAAGACCTGAGTTCATGTACTTAGCCATTTCATCGACGATAGGTTTTACGTTGTCGGTATGGAACACTGAACAACCAAGTACACCAAAGGTGTCAATAAACTTACTGCGGAACTCCTCATTGTTATACATGTTGAAGAAGATAGTGATAAACTGGTTTTCACACTTAATCCTATCACCTGTGTTCCAAGGTGTTACTCCCCATATACCATAGAGCATATCCAAGTCGCCATCCTTCTGGCGAGAAGAGAGCACATTAAATGGAGAGCCAGTAATTTCGCCTACCGAATCCATGTCAAAGAGAACGAAATGGAACTTTCCATCATTCTGGTGGCGGAATGCCTTGACATTGTTGCGTCCCCAGTCGTTGGTACAAGCAAAGAGTTCGATTGCCATATAGTTGATGTATTCCTCAATATCAACCATGTCGCATATCTTGGAATACACTACTGGGTCGGCAGCATCGTATGAGAGGTCGTACCATTCAAGGAACTTCTCCTTCGTACCAACCTTCTGCACATAACATGAGTCTGGAGAAATCTCGAACTGGTCTATCTCATCTGTATCGTAACCATAGTTGGAAGCAGCAAAGTGCTTATTGTTTGGTTCACGAATATTAAGTACAGAATAGTAATGTCCATTGATGAAGACATGAGCAGGCTGCCATGCCTGAGTGTTGATACGAACTCCCGAACGACGGATAACCTCCTGAACAGCAGCATCCTTTATACGACAATAGCCATCGTTACCACCATTGCGAACCTGAAGAACCTTGTTCTTGATGAATGGCTTTGAACTGAAGAATGGATAGTCGAGACTATTCTTGCCAAGATAATATTTGGCAGCCTTGAGCTTAAACGAATGAGGTTGGTTGGCTCTGCTCCATCCACCACACATTGACATGTCAACCTCCTGATTCAGGACATATTCACCTTTCTCATTGATATACTCGAAGTTGACAGGACGATCCCAGTCCATGTTCCAGTTACAATTACTGCTCTGTCCGTTGCCTGGACGACCGTATGGACATGTTTCTTCTCCCCACCAGCTAAAGCCACCTTCAAAGACACCAATCTCATTGTCATAAAGATTGTTATAATCTGTTGCTATCGAAATGACAGGGAACACAAATCCTGACTCCTTATATATATAAGAATGAGTAACTACCTCACTTGGCAGATAACCATCCTTGAATGCACGCGCCCTGACAACAACCGTTCTCCCTTCGAGAGGAAGGACATACTTTGAACCACAGTTTTCACTATCCCGTGTTGGTGCCTCAAGCGAATAATAATAGCTAAATGTGCAATAAACGTTTGCTCCATCAGGAGAAGTAATAGTCACATTGCAAGGGTCTGTATAGAATCCTGGTTCACGGTCGAACACAGGAGGAGCAAGCTGCTTCTCAGGACTGCCTACAAATGTGGATGCTTTGTTGGATGCACCAGGTGTAGGGTTTGCAGTCCATGCCCAATCCGCACCATTATCTCTCGTTCTTGCGTATGACACACGACCAATCGCCTTTGGATAATCCTGACTACAGATTATCTCGGTACCATTGGTAATGTAGATTGTTCCACCTTCGTAGTTGAGTTTGAAGTCAATCTGTTTTGGCGAGAAGATGCCATCATAGTGGTCGAACCAGATGACATAATATCCGTTCTTATCCAAAGACTTCACATCTGTACGCAACTTCGACTTGGTAAGGTTCTCTGGGTCATCTGTTACATAGAGTCCCTGAAGAGACTGAGACGCAAGATATGGGTTATAAAGCTCTATCCATGAACCATAGTTCTGGGATGGATCGACAAAGCAGTCAACATTGGCTGCCATTATCTCGTTGATGACAAACTTCTGCGCAGAAGCAGCCAACGAGGACAGGAATAAAAGTGTGACAAAGAATATTTGTTTCATATCTGTTTTGTATATATTACTGTTAGGTTTTACGATAGATTTATGTTACTTATACAATCAAAAGAAGTGATTTAACACCCTTTTGTAGCGATATTTTCTGCAAATATAAGGAAAAAAGTATAAATAATATTAATTTTACGTTAATCTTGTTCACTTGATAGCATAATTTGCTTGGAGAAATGAAATAATAAACATATCTTTGCAACATATTAACTACATAATGAATCAACATCAATAGACTATTTTGATTTTATGACCAACACCTTAATCTTAGGTTATTTTTTAGTCATCAACGTAATAGCATTTGCCACGTTTGGAATTGACAAATGGAAAGCAATGCATTATCACTGGCGAATACCAGAAGCAACGCTCTTTCTCCTCGCCCTGATTGGAGGAGGCATAGGAGCATGGGCAGCAATGTATATGTTCCGCCACAAGACAAAGCACAAATCATTTGTCTATGGCATACCATTGATAATTGTGATGCATCTCGTATTCAGCTACATGATATACGATTCACTGACTAAAATATAAAAACTTTATATATCGTTTTCGTTTAACATTTAAAATAAGGAAAAGACTATGAAACGATTTATTTTCCCACTTCTCACTGCACTTGGTATTGCAGCATGCGGATTCTTTATTTATCTTGGTATCGCTAAGTTTTCCGACAAGGACCGTTGCGTAACTGTGAAAGGACTCTCTGAACGTGAGGTTCTTGCAAACCGAGTGACATGGCCAATGAGTGTTTCTGTTTCTGGTATGCAACTCGACCCTCTCTATGGTCAACTTGAAGAAAAGCAGAACGAAGTAATCAAGTTCTTGAAGGACAACGGCATAAATGAAGATGAGATTACGGTATCATCACCCGACATTACAGACTACTACCAGTTCCAGTACGAAGAATGTATTAAGAAGAACTGGTTCCGATATACTGTGAAGTCGGATGTGACTGTAACAACTGGTAATGTGAAGAAGGTGATGAGTCTGCTCAAGAAGCAGCTTGAACTTCGCCAGAAGGGCATCGATGTCTCGACAGAAGACTACTCACTTCAGTACGAATACGTTGACCTCACTTCTGTTAAGCCTGAGATGGTCGAGGAAGCAACAAAGGATGCACGCAAGGTGGCTGAGAAGTTTGCCAAAGATGCAAACTGCAGTCTTGGTAGCATCATGAACGCTACTCAAGGTCAGTTCACTATAGAAGACAACTACCATCGCCCTCAATACAAGAACATTCGTGTGGTTACTACTATTTCATATTACTTGAAGTAACCCTCGAAACGAAAGTCTATAAACCAAAAACTACCGCATCAGTTACGAGAACTAATGCGGTAGCTTGTATTTTATATCACCTATTGTTTGATGTTATAATCGAAACATTAGAATGATTCTGTTACAACACAAAGGATAAGATGATAATCGAAAGGACTACCTGAGCCATAAACATACCAGGCACACCAAGATAGAAATTCTTGTGATTCTTCTTGTGGTCAAGGATAACCATAGCAAGCCATCCACCAAGAGCACCAAAGGCAGCACACATATAGAGCATTACTTTTTCAGGTACACGCTCCTTATATTCATAATAATTGTACTGGTCAATATAGAATACTATAAAGGTTGCCACGTTAATTACCGCCAGATATCCCAAAATTATATAAAACAATATTTCCATTTCGCAGTTAATATTTAATTTTGTGCAAAGTTATATTTTTATGAATAACAAACAAAATGTTTTTGTGAAAAATGAAAGAAATAATTAAAAGAAGTACACGTTTGTATGAAAAATGCACCAATAACCGAAAGAAAAGTCACTTATTATTATTAATATGTGAATAGAAAGGAGTAACTTTGCATTTGGATAAATAATTATCATTGCACATATACTTAAACTTAGCAATATGAATACTACTTCAATCGTCCTCGTTGCTGTACTGGGAGTTTTGGCAATTTTCCTTTTTACTACATACAACACCTTTATTAAATTAAGAAATAAGGTCAATGAGGCTTTTGCTCTTATGGACATTCACCTCAAGAAGAGATACGACCTCATCCCTATGCTGCTCTCTGTGGTAAAGGGATATATGCAGCATGAAGCAGAGACTCTTGCAAACGCAACGAAGGCTCGTACTCAAGCTGTAGGCATGGCAGAACAACTGGGTTCGGAGGCTGTCATTTCTGATGCTATCCAGAAGATTATCGTGAATGTGGAGGGTTATCCACAACTCAAATCAGATACTCACTTCACAGAATTGCAAAAGCAACTCGTTGCCATCGAGAACGAACTTGTCTCTGCACGCAGATACTTCAATGGTAGTGTTAGACAGTTCAATACGAAATGCCAGACATTTCCAAATAATATCATAGCTAACATATTCAACTTCAAAACAATGTCAATGTTTGAAGCAAACTCCATCGAACGTAATAATATTTCAATAGACCACGAACAATGAAAAAGAATATCCTATCAATCGTGCTGATTGCATGTCTTGCATCGCTTGCAACACCAACACATGCCATCAAGCGACAGCAACTCATTCAGTATGCTTCTCAACTCAAAGGGTTGAAGAAGGCAGAACTTAAGAATAAGATTTATGAGATTTCCCAGCCAAAGACCTTACTCACCTATGGTTCGGGAGAGGGCAAGACTTGGTCGGGCTTTTACAAGACTGACCGCTACCCTAATAGCAATGAATGTGTGAACAGATATAGTGAAAAGAGATTCTATTTCACCAATGGCAATACATCAAGTGCTATTGGGGGTATGAACATTGAACATTCTTTCCCTAAATCATGGTGGGGCGGAACAACCAACAACGCTTACAAGGACCTATTCAACCTCTACCCTTCTGACTCGGATGCTAACAGCAAGAAGTCAAACTACCCTCTTGGCAACGTGACTGAATATTCGGGCAATGACTACGAGAAGGTAGGCAAAGGTCCTGCAGGCGACAATGGCAATATCCGTCTCTGCGAACCAAACGACACATGGAAGGGCGACTTCTCTCGCTCCTTCTTCTACATGGCTACCATTTACCAGAACCTCACATGGGCAGGCACTGAGGGACTCCAGATTCTCGAGAACAATAAATGGCCTACTCTTCAGAAGTGGGCTTACACCACTTACCTCAACTGGGTTCGTGCCGACAAGGTACTTGACATTGAGGTAAACCGCAACAATGCAATCTACCAGCTTCAAGGAAACAGAAACCTCTTCATCGACTTCCCATTTCTTGCCGAATATGTGTGGGGCGACAGCATTAATGTGGCTTTCGACCCATATACATCAATGACTACAGCTGAGGATGATGATCGCTACGAAACAATCACACCTGAAGAAAGTGGTGGTGGGGACAATCCAGACATCAACCCTGGTGGTGATGGTGATGGAGAGGACATCGACAATCCTGGAGGTGGTGAGGACGACTATGTCATCTCAGATGTAGAGGACTATATCTTCTGCGAAACATTCAACAAACAGCAAGGTACAGGTGGTACTGATGAACAAGGATGGAACGGCAGCATTGCTTCTACTATAGCAAATTCAACAAATTGTGATGTTGTTGGATGGACATTCGGCAATGCTGTATATGCAGCCAATCAGTCTCTCCGTGTTGGTAGTAGTAAGACCGTAGGCTCTATTACTACTCCTAAGATTAATGGACTGAAAGGAAAGACCGCAATACTCTACTTCAAGGCTGCAGCATGGGATGCAACAAATGAGCAAGACAACTTAAAGGTTTCTGCGGAAGGCTGCGACCTCTCTGTTTCCTCAGTTACTCTTGTTCGTGGCGAATGGAATACATATTCCATCACATTGACTAACATCACAGGTCCTGTAAGCATCACATTCTCTGGAAATGGCGGCAACAATCGATTCTTCATTGATGATGTTTGCATTCCATACGAAACGATTTTCAATGAAAAGGGCAACATCATCTGCTATGATTTCAACGATGATTATCATGTGAATGTTTGTGATACAGTGAAGTTTGTAAACCTCAAGTTGAACAAGGCTGTAAGAAATGATCAAGGCGTCTCACTTGATGTAAACAACGATGGTTATGTGACTGCGGCGGATGCTGAATACCTCACAAATGTTATTCTTTGCAAGAGATAAATAACATTCCATGAAGATTGTTCTATCATTCGACTCGTTCAAGGATTGCATCTCCGCTCATGAAGCATGTCAAGCGGCTGCAGAAGCATTAGTTCTGCGTTATCCTACGGCAGAGATTGTGCAACTCCCTCTCAGTGATGGAGGTGAAGGTTTGGTTAATTGTGTTTCTCGAATTAAAGAGGTAAACACCATTTCCCTTACTGTTCATGGTCCTTTGATGGAAGAGATAAACGCTTCCTACGCCATATCACCAGATGGTGAGACAGCATACATGGAGATGGCGGCTGCAAGTGGACTTCAACTCGTTCCTTCAGACAAACGAAACCCTCTTCACACAACTACTTACGGCGTTGGTGACATGATAATTGATGCAGCCAGAAGAGGGTGCAAAACAATCATCATGGGTATTGGTGGAAGTGCAACTTGTGATGGAGGAAAAGGCATGATTCAATGTCTTGAAGAGAATGGTTACAATCTTCCAACAGATTCTTTGCCACACATTATCGTGGCTTGCGATGTAAACAACCCTCTTTATGGAGAGAACGGAGCAGCATATATCTTTGCTCCGCAGAAGGGGGCGAGTCCAACAGATGTCATCATGCTCGACAACCAACTTCGTACTTTTGCTCAAGAGACAGAACAGAAAGGTATCGCCAGTCCTGAACTTGCACATTATCCAGGAGCAGGAGCAGCAGGAGGCTTAGGCTATGGATTGCTTGCATATCTCCATGCAGAACTCCAATCCGGAATTGACACCTTATTAAATATAGCAGACTTCGATTCCATAATTCACGATGCAGATTTCATCATCACGGGTGAAGGAAAATCCGACCAACAGACTCTCATGGGAAAGGTTGCTGATGGTGTGCGTCGTTGGGCAGCAAAACATGATGTTCCTGTCCATCTCCTTTCGGGTTGTATAGAAGACAAAGAAGCGCTGCTCAACGCAGGATTTGCTTCTGTTAATTCCATAAATGAAGGCGACACCCGCCCACTCAACATTCTCATGCAAGCAGATGTGGCAAAAGGCAATTTGAAGCGATTTCTCTCAACTCAAAAGCATTGAAATAACACTACTGCAAAAACAAGCAAAAACTACCGCAAGAATAACATAAAACTACCGCAAGAATGAGCTTCTTGCGGTAGTTTTATATCAATTATATAGAGTACTTATTTTACAGCACTAATAATATATGTGTAGCTGTATTCCTTAGCATTCATCTGGTACTCGTTGCGTGGCCATGCACCCCATGAGTTTACACAACCGATACCCATAGAACGAGCAGAGATGTTAACATCGTTGAATGGCTGTTCAACAAGGTCGCCAGAGTGGAACTGCTTCTTGTCGCGTGTTGGCTGAAGGTCCTTCATTGTGTAAGGAAGAGCCTGACATTCAAGAGCCTCAGTACCTTCAACACAGATACCCTTGCCAGCCTTGTTTGTCATCTGCCAGTAACGAACACCAGTCTTTGTACCAGACTCCTGTGGACGTGGGTACTCTGACCAGTACTGGTCTGCAACCTTCTGTTCCCAAATGCCGAGGAGAGTTGCATTGTGACGGTCGATGTAGTTTTCACCAGGACCTTCACCATAGTACTTAATCTGGTCGAACTCCTTCTGAACCTGGAGATTCATACCGTAACGAAGCATCTGAGGAGCTTTAGACTCTGGGTCGAGAGTCATAGCCTGAGTAACTACGAGCTTACCTGCTGGAGTCATTGTGTAAGTAAGATTTACCTTAGCACCAAGGTTCTTGATTTCGTATTCAGCAGTAGCAACTACGTTTACACCATCCTGCTTGATGTCGAATGACTTCTTCTCGAGGTGTGGAGTCTGCCACTGAGCAAGGCGGTTCTGCATACCTGCACCGTAGTCATTATCTGTTGGAGCACGCCAGAAGTTTGGCTTAACGAGAGCATCATTTTCAGTAATCTGCTTGCCATCAACATCGATGTATGCGATGTAACCAGAATGCTTGTCGAATGTAACCGAAAGACCTGCTGCAGATGCTACTGCATAAACCTGGCGGTTGTCGAGCTGAGCAGTTGCAGGAGCAGTCTTAGCCTTCTTCGAAACAACTGGCTGAGCAACGATGTCCTCTGCCTTTGGATAAGCATATTCAGAGAGAACGAACTCTTCGTGAGCAACAACCTCACCTGCCTTCTGAAGCTTAGTAGCTTCTGTAAGGATATATTCACAACGAAGAACAAGTTCCTTGCCATTGTAATCCTTATTAGCAAGTGCTGCTTCTACCTCTTCAAGCTTAAGCATCTGGCGACCCTGTGGAACGATACGCATTCTGCCTACGTTCTGCTCGCCTTCAGCAACCTTCTTACCATCAGCAAGAACCTGATACTTGAGAACTGTACCCCAGATTGGAGTGAAGAAGTTTTCGTTGTAAACTTCGATTACACCAGCCTTAGCGTCCTTGAGAGTAGTCCAGATATTCTGGTAGCAATACTTAATTTCATAAGCATGTGGATGTGGATGACGGTCTGCAGAAATCATACCGTTCATGTTGAAGTTATTGTCTGATGCTGGGAAGCGACCGAAGTCACCACCGTATGCCATGATGTCCTTGCCAGTAATCTTGCTCTTTGCACGGAGACCCTGATCAACATAGTCCCAAACATAACCACCCTGATACTTTGGATACTTGCGGATGATATCCCAATATTCCTTGAGACCACCACCAGAGTTACCCATTGTGTGGCAGTATTCACACTGGATGAGTGGTTTCTGATACTTATCATTTTCGCAGTAGTTGATGTTGCCTTCGTAACCTTCGTACATTGGACAATAGATGTCTGAAGCACGACCTTCACGATGAGCCTGCTCATACTGACATGGGCGAGATGGATCGTATGCCTTTACCCAATCGTAAGCATCCTCAAAGTTCTTACCATAACCCGACTCGTTACCGAGTGACCATACGATGATGGCTGGGTGATTCTTAAGAACACGGAGGTTATGCTGCTGACGCTCTGTGTGCATATCATGGAAACGTGGGTCCTTTGAAAGAGATTCCTTACCGTAACCCATACCGTGAGACTCAATGTTAGACTCTGCTGTGAGGTAGATACCATACTCATCACAGAGGTCATACCAACGTGGATCGTCTGGATAGTGACAAGTACGAACAGCATTTACATTCAACTGCTTCATAACCTTGATATCCTGAATCATGCGGTCAACACTTACAACATAACCACCATCAGGGTCGAGTTCGTGGCGGTCTGCACCCTTGATGAGGATTGGCTGACCGTTGACAAGAAGCTGAGCGTTCTTGATTTCAACCTTACGGAAACCGACACGCTGTGGGATAACCTCAAGAAGGTTGTTGCCATCGTAGAGAGAAACATAAACAGTATAGAGGTTTGGAGTCTCAGCAGTCCACTTCTCTGGGTTTGGATAGAGCATCTCAACTGCTCCTTCACCGTTCTTTTGAATTACCAGTGGAGTCATCTGCTTTGGAGTGACATCCTGTCCTGCTGGGTCTGTCATGCGGATGCGAATAGTCTTGCCTGCTGCAGAAGGAGCTGTAATCTTGAACGACAACTTACCATCTGTATAATTATTAGTAAGGTCTGGAGTAATGAAGATGTCCTCGATGTGTGCCTTTGGACGAGCATAAAGATAAGACTCACGAGCAATACCCGAAAGACGCCAGAAGTCCTGGTCCTCATTCCATGAACCATCACACCAACGCATTACCTGCATTGCGATGAGGTTAGACTTGCCAGGAACGATAAACTTAGTGATATCGAACTCAGCTGCAACCTTTGAGTCTTCTGAATAACCAACATACTTACCGTTGACATAAACCTCAACGTTTGATGTTGCAGAACCGATGTGCATATAAACATTTTCACCCTTCCAATCAGCAGGAACAGTAAATGTCTTGCGATAGACACCAACGTGGTTTCCCTTATCCTGAACTGTAGGAGGCTCGCCAATCCAGTCACTACGCCAAGCATAGTGGTTGTTCACATAGATTGCATCACCATAGCCATTGAGTTCCCACATACCAGGAACAGGCATTGAACCCCACTTGGAGTCATCTACCTTTGCAGAATAGTAATCCTTGAGACGCTGATTTGCACTTTCAACCCAATAGAACTTCCATGTTCCATCGATAGAGAGGAAACGTGAAGACTGAGCCTTTGCATCTGCCTTAGGACCGTTGTACTTCTGAGCAAGTGCCTCGCTCTCGAACGCAAAATAGTTTGCGTGGTCAGTCATACGATTGATGGCATTCACAGCAGGGTCCTGCCATGCTGGAGTCTTCTGGGCAAACGATGCTGCTGAAGACATCATCAAACAGACTGTTAAGAAATTTTTAATGTTCATAGTTTTAGGTTTTATATTAAATAATGTGTATAGCTTTTATCCTAACTAAACGCAAAGATATACACAATTGTTCATTCGACAAAGCAAAAAGCACATAAAATTAAAATTATTGACAAAATGACATTTTTTTCAAGTTATTCTTGGGTAATTATGAAGTTTTTAATTAACTTTGCACGTTATTTGTAGGAATCACACATACTTTAAATGATATTTTATGGCTAATAACAACGAAAAACTCTTCTCAGAGTTCCA
>CALBJW010000090.1 GCA_937893145.1 uncultured Prevotellaceae bacterium
TTCGTCAACATTCTTCACGAGAGTGTTGAGTTCAGAGAGCAACCAACGGTCGAAGTCTGGACGGTCAGCGTAAGCAATGTCAGCCTCCTTGTATTCGAAACCATCAACATTAGCATACATTGTGAAGAATGAATATGCCTGCTGAAGTTTGATGAAGAACTGAGAAGTAACTTCCTTCACACCTTCTGGGTCGAATGAGAGGTTATCCCAAGGAGAAGAGTTTGTAATCATGTACCAACGCACAGCATCAGCACCATACTGACCGATGCAGTCGAATGGATTGATTACATTGCCGAGACGCTTAGACATCTTCACACCATTCTTGTCGAGTACAAGACCATTAGAGATAACTGCCTTGTAAGCAACAGAGTCGAATACCATTGTTGCGATGGCATGGAGAGTGAAGAACCAACCACGAGTCTGGTCAACACCTTCAGCGATGAAGTTTGCAGGGAATGCAGTACCTTCGTCGATGAGTTCCTTGTTCTCGAATGGGTAGTGAATCTGAGCGTATGGCATAGCACCAGAGTCGAACCAAACGTCGATGAGGTCAAGTTCACGAGTGAGGACATTGCCATTTTCGCTAACGAGTTTGATGTCGTCAACGTATGGACGGTGGATGTCAATCTTATCGTAGTTCTCCTGACTCATGTCGCCAGGAACGAAGCCCTTGTCAGTGAGAGGATTGCTCTGCATTACACCAGCAGCAACAGCCTTGTCAATCTCCTTGCAGAGTTCTTCGAGCGAACCGATGCAGATTTCCTCACGAGTGTCGCGGTTGCGCCAGATTGGGAGTGGAGTACCCCAATAGCGTGAACGAGAGAGGTTCCAGTCGTTGAGGTTCTCAAGCCACTTGCCGAAACGGCCAGTACCTGTTGATTCAGGCTTCCACTGGATAGTCTTGTTGAGTTCAAACATGCGGTCCTTCTTCTCTGTTGACTTGATGAACCAAGAGTCGAGAGGGTAGTAGAGCACAGGCTTGTCAGTACGCCAGCAGTGAGGATAGTTGTGCACATGCTTCTCAATCTTGAATGCTGTGCCTTCCTCCTTCATCTCAAGACAGATGATGACGTTGAGGTCCATATCCTTTGATGCTGCCTTCTCGTCATACTTGCCATCCTGATTGTACTTAGGGTCGTAAGCATTCTTGACATAGTCGCCAGAGTGCTTCCAGTATGATTCATTCACGCAAACCTCAAGGAACTTAGGGTCGATGTCGTCCTTCACGAAATACTTACCCTGGAAGTCAACCATAGGACGAGTGTCGCCAGCCTTGTCGAGGATGAAGAGTGATGGGATGCCAGCATCCTTAGCCACCTTAGCATCGTCAGCACCAAATGTTGGAGCGATATGTACGATACCAGTACCGTCTTCAGTTGTTACATAGTCGCCAGGGATTACGCGGAATGCATCAGCCGACTTGTCAACGACCTCATTGCCCTCAAGAGCACATGGCTTAACCCAAGGCATGAGCTGCTGGTAGTGGAGACCTACGAGGTCAGTACCCTTACCACGCCAGAGGATTTCGAGTGGCTGTTCGTTGCCTTCCTCGTCCTTTGCAGGCTGGAAGTAAGCAGCAAGACGTGGTTCAGCGATGATGTAGATTGCCTCTTCGTTTGTATATGGGTTGTTGCCCTTTACAGCAACATAGTCAATCTTTGGACCAACACAGAGAGCTGTGTTTGAAGGGAGAGTCCAAGGAGTAGTAGTCCAAGCGAGGATGTAAGTAGGAAGTTCTGGGATGTTTGCAAGAACCTCGCCCTTACCCTTCAAGCCTTCACAAACATCAAGCACCTTGAACTGAGCAGTGACAGTTGTGTCCTTAACATCACGGTAGCAACCTGGCTGGTTCAACTCGTGAGAAGAAAGACCTGTACCTGCAGCTGGAGAGTATGGCTGAATGGTGTAACCCTTGTAGAGGAGTCCCTTGTTGTAAAGCTGCTTGAGCAAGTACCAGAGAGTCTCGATATACTTGTTGTCGTATGTGATGTAAGGATGTTCGAGGTCAACCCAGTAGCCCATCTTGTCAGTGAGCTGAGTCCACTCGTCAGTGTACATCATGACATTCTTGCGACAAGCATCGTTGTAGTCGTCAACGGAAATCTTCTTGCCGATGTCCTCCTTTGTGATGCCGAGTGACTTCTCGACTGAGAGTTCAACTGGCAGACCGTGAGTGTCCCAACCAGCCTTACGCTTTACCTGGAATCCCTGCATTGTCTTGTAGCGGAGGAATGTGTCCTTGATAGTACGTCCCATCACATGGTGGATACCTGGATGACCATTTGCTGATGGTGGTCCTTCAAAAAACACGAATGAAGGGCAGCCTTCGCGCTCTTCAATACTCTTGTGGAACATGTCTTCCTGGTTCCACATCTCAAGCACCTCTTTGTTTACGTCTGAGAGGTTGAGTTTTGCTCTTTCTGTAAATTTCATTTATTGTAGTTTTTGTTATTTTGTTCTATCTTTCTTTTGACACAACAACCTGACTCATTTGAAATGATGAGCCAGGCTTGTGTTTTCAGATTATATCAGATTGCTATTTCTTGTGCGCTTTTGTGTGGTGTATGCGCAGCTTCTTGACCTACTTGAGTTTGATGTCCTTGATGTCAACTTCCTTGCCACAGTAGCGGCACTTGAGCTTTGCGTTGTCCTGCTCGTTGAGTGCATGTTCGTATGGGAACATGTGGTGGATGTAGTTGTGACGCTCAACGTAGAAGACAGTCTTCATTGGTTCGTTGTTAGTGATACAAACAGGGTTTGGACACTTAACGATGTTGTTGAGGGTTTCTGGAAGTGAAATCTCGCGCTTCTCTTGAACCTCGTAGTTCTTGATGACGGTAAGACGAATCTTAGGGCAGACAACTGCAAGCTGACTGATTTCAGTTTCGTTGAGGAACTTATTAGCCACCTTGATGAGTCCCTTGCGACTCATGATTTGGCTGTCGAGGTTGTTACCGATAAATACAGGCTCCGAGAGTTTGTCAAGTCCGAGGAGCTTAACGATGGTGAAGAGCTTGTCTGTTGGTATGTGGTCGATGACTGAGCCATTTTCGAGGGCTGCCACCATTAATTGTTCTTTCTTTTCCATAAAAGCTAACTTTTAGTCATTATCTCTTAACTCATAACTCGCATCTCGTGGCTTAACCGATGATGGTCTTGTCGTTCTTAATGTCTTCGAGTGTGATGCCGAGAGTCTGGCAGATGAGAGCCTCACGAGCATAGAGACCATTCTGTGCCTGTTCGAAGTAGTATGCGTGCTTGCTGTCATCCACATCGTATTCAATCTCGTTGACACGTGGCAGTGGGTGAAGAATCTTCATGTTGTCCTTGCACTTGCCGAGCATGTCAGCACGGAGAATGTAAGCATCCTTTACTCTTTCATATTCCATGAGGTCAGTGAAACGCTCGCGCTGAACTCGTGTCATGTAAAGGATATCAGCATCTGCGAGAGTGTCCTCTGTGAAGTCAGTCTGTTCGATGTACTTCACGTCGTTGTGCTTGCAGTAGAACTTGTATTCCTCTGGCATCTCCAGTTCCTTTGGTGAGATGAAGTGGAAAGTAGGGTGATACTTGCGCATTGACATGAGAAGCGAATGAACGGTTCTGCCATACTTGAGGTCGCCCACCATGTATATGTTAAGGTTGTCAAGAGTGCCTTGAGTCTTGTAGATGCTATATAGGTCGAGCATTGTCTGCGAAGGGTGGAGGTTGCTTCCGTCACCAGCGTTGATGATAGGCACATCTGTCACTTCGCTTGCATAGAGTGCTGCACCTTCGAGTTTGTGGCGCATCACGATGACGTCAGCGTAGTTGCTCACCATCTTGATGGTATCCTTGAGGGTTTCGCCCTTGCTCGAACTTGTCACCTTTGGGTCGGTGAAACCAATGACACGTGCGCCGAGTCGGTTTGCAGCAGTCTCGAACGAGAGTCGAGTACGTGTTGATGGCTCGAAGAAGAGAGTGGCTACCACCTTACCTTTCAGGATTTGTCGGTTAGGGTGCTTCTCGAATTCTGCCGCCATATCAAGGAGATTCTGAATCTGTTCCTTTGGATAGTCGGCTATTGAAACAATGCTTCTATTTTCCATATGTATATGATAAAGTTGAGATACCTTTTATTTTTCTTTCTGCAAAGGTACAACTTTTTTTTATTTATAAAAAATTATAAGAACAAAAATAAGGGCATAAAGTAAAAAATACAATAAAGGGGTATTAAAATCGTTATATAAATTGTATATAGTGTAGAATTGATAACTAATTTCCCGTTTCAAATATGAAAAAAATCATTACTCTCATTGCATTTGTCGTTTTGTCTGCTATGACATTCGAGGCGAGTGGACAGGACCAATATTATACTGCAGATTATCTCAGTTACGAAGGCGATTACAATGTTCGCATGCACTCGATGATGCCTACCATTTCGCAATTGTCCCGAACAGACACGAAAAAGTCTCGCCGTTCGTCTGGAGTATTCGATTTAGCATCGCCTGATGGAAAGCTGCAACTTGTTTTCTATGACATATTGAAGCGAAAGCGTCGTAGCTTGGCTTATTCTCAATATCGCACCGAAGTCACAATCAAATATAACTTTGTTGACCCCGTTACCACCAAGAAGATGGTCAACGTGATTGCTGAAAATGCTCGATTTGAATTCACCGTTAAGGATGGTTTCAAGAGAAGGGAGTTTGGAAAAGGCAAGTTCATTGACTTCAAGAAGAATGTCGATCCTATCTCTCTTCCCGAAGAAACCGACGAACGTCTGAAACTGTTCACTGGCACTTTCAATGTCTATGTCATTGAGATGGAAAACGGCATTACGCTTGAAATGAGAGTGTATAATATGGGCGTTGCCTATCGTTATATAGTAAGGAATCAACCTGCTGAATATAAGATAGTTGATGTTGGTTCAATCTTCCCTCATGAACGTCCAATCGCTATTCTTGGAACATTCAGTGGCGACTATGTCATGCCTTGGCGCACTATGCTTGTTGACCCAAGTTTGAGTGGAGTGAATCTGGTTGATACCGACCAGAATGGAAATGTGATTGCTATTGATGCCATGACTTATGTTCATACCTATGGCAATGAAAACGATCAGGATGGTTTGAAGGCGATAAACAGCAATGAATATACACAAAACGACTTCCACCGTGCAAAGATTGTGCCTTGGAGAGATGCTCTTTCGTTTGGATTCATTGGAGCCTCGTTCGACTCGTTTGCTGGTGGCAACAGGTGGGGCGATGTGCTTAATGGTTTCTCCAGTCTGAACTTAGACTATATATATAAGTATTGGTATTTCGGACTTGGCTTTACGCCTTGCCATGAGTTCTTGTATATCAGTTATGATAAACAGCAACCTCCATTCGACCGTGTTGCAGGTCCTATCCATGAGTGGAACTTGACGGGCCGAGTTGGTTTCAATCTTCCTGTCCAGTCGGGTTACGGATTGTGGAATTTCTCTTCATACTTGTCCACATCTACCATGCGGCTCTCTCAGCATAAGTATAGCCATCCTCATTTCGCACCTCTTGAGATTCGCAGGCGCAATCTCATAGGTGGAGGAGTAAACGTGTCGTATGCCTTCCAGGAGGGTTGGGCATTGAGTATTGGCTATGAGTTGAGGGCATTCACCGCTCCTGACAGTCCTATTGGCATTCATTCTTTGCATTTAGGCTTAGGATACAAGTTCTAATCGCATTTAGGCATAAAAAAAGGGCCCCTCTTCACAGAGAAACCTTTTCAAATAAATTCTCAATTTAGGTATTAGTTTTCTAAGGTAAAAAGATTGTTTTCAGGATAACTTCTGCAAAGATAATAATTTTTCGTTTATGTCAAAACTTATTTAGCACATAAAAACGCAAAAAAACAAATATTTTAATCTCTTTGGTACTCTATTACATACACATTGTACTAAATAAGATAGCGTCTTGGACAAAAAAAAGAAGGTTCGCGCCGTTTTGGCGAAAACCTTCTTTGTCGTTATATGGACTACCTTAATTAGAACTTGGAGTAGTTCTTAGCGTTGTTGTAGCAGATGTCGGCCACCATGTCACATACGCGCTGAATTTCGCTCTCGGGG
>CALBJW010000091.1 GCA_937893145.1 uncultured Prevotellaceae bacterium
ATATCGTGCTGCCTCAAACGAATAAACCTTCTGCCTCTGGTATCCTCCAGTCCCCTCCCCCTTGGGGGAGGTTGGGAGGGGGCTCATCCATCGGCAGGCATCGAGAAAGTCCTTGTGGAGGTACTTCATCACGAGACTGATGGTGTCGCCCGATGCACCGCAGACGAAGCAACGGTAGGTGTTCTTCCTCACATTGAACGAGAGGCTTGGTGTGTGGTCGTCGTGAAACGGACAGAGACTCTTGTGGTGCTTCACCGCGAGTCCGAGTCGCTCTGCGACCCCCTCTATGGGGAGGTCGCGGAGTCGTTGGAGTTCGAGAGTTGTCATGTCAATCAAGCGTTCTTGCCCTTAAGGTATTCGTCCGTCTTGGTGTAGAGTCCTGTCTGGGCTGAATAGGTGATGAACTTGCGGAACACCCACTTGTACAACTGATTCTTGGTACCTTCTTTGCTCTTGTTGAGAGATACACGAAGCGCTTCGAGTTGTGTCTCGTTGAAGGTGTTAGGCAGATTGTCAAGAAGATTCTTTGGTCCACGGCGCTGGGCTTCGCTTGTGACATCTGCATCATTTCCGAGAAGGTCGGCGAAGATTTGCATCTTAGACCAGATGTCGTGATAGACAAGCCATTCCACCATGTCACCCATTGACTTTGTCCATGTCTGATTGTTAAGCACCCAAAGGATACATCCAGCCTTCCACGCTGACACGATTGCTCGCTTCGAAACATCCCAGAGCACATCATCATCGGCAAGGTCGGCAAGCTTCGCCATCTCCTCTGCGAGTTGGTCTGCGAGCTTATTGAGAGGTTTCACTACGAATCTACCTTTGCAGTTGTCGAGGCGCACGAGGTAACTATCCAGTTTAGCCAAGAAGTCCTCGCCATACGAACCCTGTCGTGGAATGCGACCGCTGCGTTCACCTCGTCCCTTGCAGATGTCAAGGCGTGTGATATACTGGTCCAATTCCTGATAGAAGTTATCAGAGTATTTGCCTTGTCGTGGTATGCGTCCATCGCGACTGGTGCGAGGCTTGAAGGAAAACACCATACGACCGAAAGTGCCGTTGAAGAGTTCATTGCGGTAGAACTTGCGTGAAGCAAAGGGAGTGGATGAGATTGTCAGATTAACACGAAGGATAGGGTTACCAGTCACACCGTCGGCTGTGGCACGAAGAGCACCAGCACGCTGGCGGTCGTAGATGTTGCGCACCATCTGGCTTACCTGCCTGTGGCTACCACACATACGGTCGGCCATTTCCACCTCGGGCAGATTGATATATTGCGTGCGGCCACCCAGTTTCTCACAGGCCATAGCATTCTGCAGGAAGGCAGGATTTGTCATATCGGCAGGCGGGAACCAGAGAGCCACATCAGGTCGCTCGGGCTTCTCCTTGTTGGCACCCTTTGTCTTAACCAGCCGCTGCCATTCGGCGATTTTGGCATACTCAGTCTCATCATGCTCGCGGAAGGGACGCATAATAGCCTCTATGAGATGGGTGAGCTGAGCCTTGCCGATGCCCGAAGGGCCTATCAGGTGCCCCATTTGGCCGCAAAGTTCGTAGTATTTGTTGTCACTATACTGAAACTCAACCTCCGTCAGGTGTGCCGCCAGAGCAGGCAAAGCCATCGGAACAAGCGTCTCACGCATGTCTTTAGAGGCCTGTGAGAGGACAAGTTTGCAGATTTCTGTACCCTTACCGGGTTTGGGCATCATAGGAGCGATGCCCGAGAAGATGTTGTATATCATCGTCTTAAGATGTTTGGGGGGATTATATGTTTAGATTTTGTAGTCTCAGTCTCAAATCTCAATTAGGTAAAAAGGAGTACCCACAACAACTGCTTCCGTATTTATATACTTAATTATTAATTAGTTATATAGCCTAAAAAGCGGGTTTTCGCATATTGATATCCTCATTTTTCTAATTGAGACTGAGATTTGAGACTGTCAAAGTTGAATCATCAAAGGGTCAGACCCTTTGATGATTCAGGTTTTGGGTCTACTTTGCCTTCATTACGAGGCACTGGTGGAGGGCTCGGTTCAGTTCGTCAAACACATCCAGCGTATAGCTATCGATATCGAAACCGGTAGCCTCGTGCCGCAGTGTGCGGAAGTGCGGCTGTACCGTGCCATCAGGCCTAAGGGTCAGCGTGATGTTCTTGCCATCATAGATGTGCGGATTGCGATGCACAGTGGGCAGGCGCAGAGGGCGTTCGATGAACTGGACATTATCCTCGTCCACCTGTGTGAGTGTACCCTCATAGTTACTGCCCCATGCGGGAAGGTGGTCATTCTGCAAGAAGGTCTTGAGATTGATGCAGAGCTGGAGATTGGTTTTCATAAGGCGAAGCCTCCTTTCTCCGCATGACTCTTACTTGCAAAGTGCGCGCGGTAGCCCTTTGCGAGGGGTGAGTTACCAGAGAACATCTCAGTGAGAATGTCACCGACGGATTGGGCAGCACTTGATGCTACGCCAGGAATGGGGAAATTTGTTTTTGCCATTAATGCTATTGTCGAGTGGAATGGTTTGTGCCACATCGACAGCACCAAATTGCAGTAAAGGCATTTTTACCACACCCTAAAAAATGTCATGTAGTAAAAAGGGCGTATAGGTCAAATTGCAGGATGACATGACAAGTTAGAGCAGTTTGTTAAAGTACATCCTGAATGCTTAAGTGCTTTATTGTTAATGATGCAAGTGGTTTTATCTATGCCAAGAAAAACCCCATAATTTTTCACGAAAGCTTTGAATCGTAGGAATCGCCTGTATTTACAAGGGGTTGAAGGGTGTCGCATCCTGCAATTTGACCTATAGACCAAAAAAAGAACCGAAATACAGCTCAGTTTGTATCTGGTTATAAGAAAGATACAGCCTATAAAAAATAATCAAAAAAAACTTACCACACGCATATTGTGTAGTAAGTTTGCTTCATTTGTTTGTGTAAGCCGTAAGTGATTCTACAAGTTCCCGAACTATTTGTTTGGTTTTTTCTCGGGGTTTATCTGATCGTATATTGACGGGAAATGGCTTGCCTTCTTCATTCACAAAGCGATGTTGCACTACCTCCCATTTTCCTGTTCCTTCTGGCCAAGTAGTAACAGTAGGTTTTTCACCTTCAGAAATTCCTTTGATTACTAATGAAAGCACATGTGGAGGACCAATCCATTTTATTATTGTGCGACAGGACTTTCCCTCGAATATGTGCATCATTGTTTTTACATCTACATCATCGGGAATGTATTTGTGCTCATGTAATTTATTCGTAAATTCCTGAACTGCGATAGACAAATAATCTGGCTCGGCATAGCAGAAACAGCAACCACTGTGAGGTTTTCCGCGAACTGGCTTCGTTTGTGTTGTCTCGGTTTTTATAATCAACTTTTCAGCAAAAAAGATGCTGCAGTTATTATAAGTACTTCCTTCAATTGTTTGCTTGTGGATTTCATCCGAACTATTATGCACATTATCAGAATCTGCATTATCTTCTTCTGAGCTATCTTTTGAAGCTTGATAAGCATTAAGGAAACGCATAACTGTATAATTTATCTTCAGGCAAAGCAGATGTTCATCAAATGCCTTGTCCGTAAGACCAAGATGATCTTTGAGACAGGAAAACAAGACCCTTTGCGCTTGCTTATGATTATCGTCATCAGGTTCTAATTCACTTCTGATCAACCAATATATATATGCACACCATATTACATCAGCGATGAACTCATAGTCCATATTGGAGAAAGCAACACACTCTGTTTCTTCATATTTTGTGGGAATTACTTGGTTCCTTTCCCCACGGCCATACTTTATATTGCAAGTGTTAGAACTTAACTTCAAAATATGATCCTTAAGTGTTTGCTCAGGAAACTTGCTTACGGCTCCACATATGAAATGATCTACACAACACATAAAGTCACACATTGAAAGAACTCCATCAAGACAAAACCCGGAGTACTCTTCCTCAATATCGTTAAAACAATTACTATAAAACAACCAACTTATGCCTTTTACATAAGAGTTACCAATAAAACTATAGCGACTATTATAATGTCCGTTATCCTTAAATATTCTTTCGATTTTGAACATATCTTCATTTATTTCGTCATGTCATTTAATAATGCTCCTTAACACGGATTTTGCTACTCTTCAAACTCGACCTATTTCTAATTGTAGCAAATTCGCCATAATTTACTGTGACTGAAGGAATCTATCATAATGTTGCGCCAGAAAATCGCGTTCTGGCATGAAACGATTAGGTTTTATTATCGTTTGACCATTTACTTTGCGGAAAAAGTCAAGTTGGCGTTCATTGCTTGCTTCGTCTTCCAGCAATTGTTCTGAGATGCAGATAGCATAATCAGGTGTAATGCTCATCAACATTCTATCATAAGCGCGGTGCATAAGTGCATTCATGCAGAGTCCATTGCTCGGATTCGTTCGGTTTGCTGCATCATCCTTCCACGATACAATGTGTGCTGCCTCAAGTAAATGAGTTTCGTTGATTCCTGTTATACAGCATCGTTCCGAATAGGATGATAGTACCGCATGACGGAAGAAAGACTGATTGATATGTTGTTTTACAATACGTTCTCTCTCTGTACCTTGCGGCAAGGTTTGTGGTTCAATTTCTGCTTCAACCTCAATCGGAGTTTGGTGTAGCGCAGCAAGTATCAGCTTCGCGTCATAAGCTAATTTGTCCCAATGACCATAATACTCATTCCAAATGTCTTCGTCCAAATGGCTTGTACCATCAAGACCAACAATACCAAGTCGTTTCAGTTCTGGATCAAAGGAACCGAAGTTGCCAATCTTCATCTTGACGGAAGTAACCGTTCTGCCCAATAGTTCCGCAAGATGTTGAATATCCTTGTTTGAGTTGTTGGCTTTCCGAAAAGGGATCCTGCAATAAAGGTCAAGAGCCACTATTTCATGTTCACGCGTCCAATTCATGCAGCTAACTTTTTCTTTACTATTTGTTTCAAAATTTCTTCGATTGCTGGTTTCTCGTAATCACTCAGTTCTTCCCACACAAAGGTACAGTATACATCTTCACCGCCTTCTGAATCATGAATGTTATTAGATTCAAAAACAGGGTTTCCAGTTGAGTCTATCGAGAAGAATCGAAGTTCGTTGTAACCTATACCGAAATTCTTCGGGTCAAACTCACTTATATCAACCTCATTTGATAACAAAGATAACATCACAGCTACATTCTTCTTACGCAATGCATCAATCTCATTCTCTACCCCTGCAGCATAAGATGTGCTATCGTCAAGATATTTTTTGAGGCACTCTTCTCCGTAAATACCATTGATGCCCTGGAGTCCTTTGCAGTTAACAAAGTCCATCAGGCAGAATTGATTATCCTTCATCTTTGCCATGCAAAACATGATTTATTTAATTTCCGCGCAAAGTTAAGCATTTATTTTCACATACAGCATCAATCACCCCTCCTTTTTATGCCCAAAAGTATGGAAACCTGCATCACCAAATGCCCGGAATCATCAAAGGGTCAGACCCTTTGATGATTCATTTTTTGCATCACGCTTTTGCTTACGCTCGGATTTTTTGCGTTCCAGTTCGGCGGCATACTCTTCGGGATGAAGCTTATTCCAAAGGGCACGGTAACTGAGCGACGACAAACGTGCTGCCTGGCGCAAACTTGTGCCTTGATTGACAAGTAGGCGAATACTCTCTACCTGAATATCCGGAGAAAGTTGCTTGAAATGCTCTATGCTGTCCTCATGACTAATCTCCAGCAGACGCTCCAACACCTCAACCTCCGTCATCGGCACACGAATAGTATCCATGTCCATGCATACATCCTCACACGATTGGTTGACCCACTCCACCAACTCCTCACGCGACATCAGTTCGAGTGCCCTGCTCGTATCACAAAGTTGAATCATCAAAGGGTCTGACCCTTTGATGATGCAGGTTTTGGAACCGAGATATTCGCGCCATGAACTATAGGGATAGTCCTCGGGACGCTGGGCTTCGAGAGCCTTGACGGGATTGCGATGGATGTAGCGCAGGAGAGTGAGAAAGTAAGAGTCATCGTCCACAGGTTCTGAGGCAAATCGCGCCTGAAATAGGTGGCCTACACGCTCATACTTGCGATTATAAATCGCTACGAAGCGCGTCTGGATGCGCTTCATTATTTCACTAACATTCAGTTCTCCCTCCTGCACCAACAGGTGTAGGTGATTGTGCAGGATGCAATAGGCATAGTAGGTGCAGCCCATACGAGTTTTTGTGCCATCGGGCTGTTCTATAATCTGTGCGTGCTCCAGCGATCGAAGCATGGCCTCGAAATCATTTGCATCGAAAAATACATCCTGTTTGTTGATTCCTCGAAGCATTACATGATAGATGCCTGAGTAGGCTTTTGCCCTTGCTTTTCGTGTCATAGTTAATGATCTTTCAAGAATTTTGTTGCAAAAATACTTAAAACTTTTTAATT
>CALBJW010000092.1 GCA_937893145.1 uncultured Prevotellaceae bacterium
CAAACATACGGAAGATTGATCTCATTCTTCCGTATGTTTTTGTCTATACAATAGGATGATTAGGGGGAGCAGATAGGAGTCAATAATTTTGCATTTCGCAAAATTTTATGTGATTTTCAAAGTGAATTTTTGTGAAAAAAAACTCACGTCTCAAAGTGTTGATATATAGTTTTTTAACTTCTCAAAGTGAAGAAATTAGTTTTTTTTGCTTAATACCTCTTATGCGTATGCGCATAGGGAAGGTATATTAGTAAAAAACTCACTTTTATCACATTCAACATTTAAGGCATTAGTTTTCAAAGTTTTACATTGTGAGTTTTTCATTTCAAAACATCACACAGAAACTTATAATTTCTTATATTAAACAATGTTTTGCCGAATTAGGCACTTATTTGTTGTTTTCATTAGATTCTTTTAGCTGATTGGAGTCACGGGATTGAATGAAAAGTGTTTTTTATCAAAAAAACAGCCCAATCATTTTGCAGTTCAACAAATAATCACTACCTTTGTGCCTGTTAAGAAGAATGAAAAACAAGAAGCGCTTTATACTGAACACTGAAGAACTGAAACTGCTGAACCGAGTGCTCCTAATGATGATGAAAAAACAATAACAAATAACTAATCTAAACTAATCAATCAATGATGAAATTAAAACATTTACTTGCTTTGGCAGCGGTAGCTGTTGGAAGCAGTGCATTAGCACAAACTGATGTGACAAGTCAGTATTTGGTGAATGCGGACTTTGAGGAAACCTATGAAGTTATGCCTAACTCTGGTGTGTCAAGTGACCGTGCAATTTATCAACCTAATGGATGGACTGTAACACGAACTAATGGAGAAGCGAACGATATTACTTGTCTAAAATCTGGAGATCTTTCTTGGCAGCAAAAGTTCACGCCTGCCAATTCAAATGGAGGCAGTCAGACTTTTTGGATCCGTTATCGTTGGGGAAATAGCGAAATCATTTCGCTCTCTCAAAAAGTAACTCTTCCTGCGGGTAAGTATTGGGTTTCTGCTGATGGTATCAAGAACTCATCAAAGGGAACAAGCGTGTTAGAAGCTAATGGCATATCTGTTTCTTTTATAGAAAACTCTTGGAAAACAAAAACTGTTGAGTTTGAAATTTATGAAAAGACAGAAGTGACTATAGTTCTCAAGGCGACACAAAAAGAACAAGCAGAATCTATTTTTGGTTGGGATAATGTAAAGATAGAACGCTCAGACTTTGTTCTTTATTCTAACGCTCAAAATCTCAACTTTGAAGAAGGAGTCCTTAGTGTAAATGTTCGCACAGCAGCAAATGATAAAAAAGACTCTGATGTTTCTGGTATGCAGCCTGTAAACGGATGGGTTATTCCATCGGGAATCAATGGAGCCACTGATAATCACGCTTCCGGTGTGTTTGCGTATGAAAGTACAAACTTTAATGGAGGGCCTGGTTATACTGCTCCTGCAAAGGCAACAAGCGAAAGTACAGGTAATGCACTTGGTATCCTTGCGGTGTGGGGCTCTACTACTCAGTATGTCCAGTATGTTGATTTCCCTGCTGGTTCATATACTTTAACAGTTCCAGTTTTTAATACTGGTGGTACAAAGGCCATCAAAAACCTTATCGGCTTTGTTGAGAGTGATGGTACTACTCACTACGCTTCAACAACACAATATCCTGTAGGACAATGGTACACAGAGCAGATTAGCTTTACACTTGATTCTGAGACTAGGGGGTATCTCTCTCTCGGTGTTACATCTTTAGGTGAAGGTTCTGGCAGTAATCCACACCTTTTTATTGATGGTGTTACGATTGGTAGTCTTGATATTGCTGCATGGACTAATGCAAAAACAGAAGCACAGAACGCTCTTGATTTGTACAATGAAGAGTATGCAGCAACAGAGCGTCAGGCTGTAATTGTTGCAATGGCAGCATCAGATCCAACTTCTGCAACTCAAATGGAGGCAATGGTAAACGATTTGAACGCAAAGGTTGCAACTTATAAGGTTAAAGCTGCAAATGAGAAACTTGTTGAAGGCAAAAAAGATTTGACCGATGCCATTGCTCGTATTAAGGCAGAGTATCTACATTCAAGTGCTGATTTGTTAAAAACAGATATCTCAAAATGGCCAAGTTCAACATTTGTTGCTAATAACGGCTCTGAGCATTGGAGCGGTCAAAAGACTAATTACTACGAGCAGACAGGAGCGCAATGGGGTCAAGATTCATGGAGTATTAGTGCTGAAAACACTTTAAATCTTCCTGCAGGTAAGTATGCGTTTGTGGTAACAGCTCGTGCAAGTGAGGGTGCTACATCAAAAATGACTGTTAATGACACAGAAGTTGTACTCAGCAATGTAGGTTCTGTAGGTCGTGGTATTGCAACAAACGGAGAGGCAACATACGAAAATACTAAGACTTATGCCCGAAACAATGAAGGTTTTGGTTGGGAATATGCGTATGTTGAGTTCGAATTGGCAGAGGCAAAAGATGTAACATTTAAGTTTGAAGCTTCTGCAAACGCAAAACAGCAGTGGGTAAGTATCGCCAATCCTGTACTGTATTATGATGGTACTGCTGCTGGTAATTTGGATCTTGTTGCTGCAAAGGCAGCACTCCTTGAAAGTGCTAATGCAGTTACAGTTCCAACTGCTAATATTGGTGATGCCGCATTCCAGTACCCAACTGAAGCAATTGCTACAATCAATTCTATTCTTAATAATGCTAAGGAAGTAGCGGAAAGTGCAACATCGACAATAGATGAGGTAAATGATGCAAAGGCTGCAGTTGCTGCAATCAAAATCCCTGCACTCAATGCTCCTGCAGAGGGACAGAAATTCCACATCGCAATTTCTTTCGATGGCTATACTTATAACAACCATCCATTTGAACCAAATCAAAACAAGACTGGTGGCATATCTATTCCACGAGTTGATTATACAGGTAAGGACTATCGCTGGAACGCATTTACTTTTACTCCTGTTGATGGTGTGGAGAATGCTTATACAATTAGCATTGTGGATTCAGAGGGTACAACTTGGTATGTTTGTACAGGTAAGCAAGCTAATGGTAATAGTGAAGTTCAAATCCGAATGAGTAATGATGCAGAGAAGTCTCTTCCTGTCATTGTTAGTCCTACTGCTAAAAAAGATATTTATAATTTGAAGAATAGTAGGTCTAATAATAGTCTTATTGGATGTCAGGATGATAACCAAGAATATGGTGGTCTTTACACTTGTAATGCTCACAATGATATAACAATTTCCGAAGCTCAGGAAGCTACTGCTACTCTCGCTATCTCGGATGCACAGTATGGTACATTCATTGCTCCATTCGATGTAGCAGAGATTCCAGAAGGTGTGACAGTTTACACTTGCGAAGAAATTAAGGATAATACTCTTAATCTTGTGGAGGAAAATGCTATCAAGGCTAACACTGCTTACATCGTAAGTGCAGAAGAGGCGATTAGTGCATCTCTCTCAGGTTGGGGTCTTGCTACAAAGGATGCTTACGATACTGGTGTTCTCACTGGTTCTTATGTAAAGGCTCAGGTGGCAGCTGGTAAGTACCTCCTCCAGAACAACAACGATAAGGTAGGTTTCTACTGTGTACCAGAAGAAGGTGATGCACTTTATATCGGTGCTAACCGCTGTTACCTCACAGCTCCTGAAACTGCAGAAGAGGGTAAGGCATTCTACTTCGACAACGCAACTGCTATCGAGGCTATCAATGCTCTCGCTGCTGGCAATGTGAAGGCTATCTACAATGCTGCTGGTGCTGCACAGAAGAACCTCGTACGCGGTCTTAACATCGTGAAGACTGCCGACGGCAAGACTGTAAAGGTTATGGTAAAGTAATACAAGTTTCTTTCTGCGAAAGCGCTTTGCGATAACGCAAGCTCAACTTGTAAGTGAAAAGTGAAGAGTGAAGAGTGAAAAATTGGCTTCCGCCTTGGTGCAGGAGCAGTTTACACTCCACTCAAAATGACGAAATGAACAACTTAAAACGAATTATTTGATTATGAAGAAAACATATATTTCTCCAATGATTGAGACGGACGACCTCTGCTCAGACAACTTCTGTCTCGATATCATCGCAGGTTCAAATGGTGATGCGGTTAAGACTGGTGACGAGAACGGTGACGGTCTCGCTAAGGAACGCAACAACTTCGAACTCGAACAGTTCAACGATTGGGGTAGCCTCTAAGAGATACGCCCGAACATAATACAAGAAAGGCACGGTGAACATACTCGTTCACCGTGCCTTTTATGCTGTTTGTTGAAAATGCGTTTACTCTGCTTCGAGATAGATTACTCTGCTCGACCAGTCGTTCTTCTTGTTGTGGTCCACATTGTGGCTATATGGCATCTCAAGACCATTCTGCATGAGGTAGGCACCTGTGAATGACTTGCCCTCAACAGGGAGTGGAGTGTTGTCGATGCGGTTAAGCTCGTGTACCTTGTATGACTTGTTAGGGTCGAGACCTGCCATCTTCACTACTGGGAAGTGCTGGTTCTGGAATGTCTCAAGCTTGTACCAGTAGAACACTGCCTTCTGCTTGTTCTCGCTTACATACATGAGCGATGCAAGGTTGTCGCCTGCGTATGGAGAGTGGAGACGGTAGAGGTCACCAAACTGAACGACAGGGCGAATCATCTTGTAGTCTGTGATAGCCTGGCGGCAGAGTGCCTTCTCCTCGTCTGTCATGTGCTTTGGCTGAATCTCCATACCGAGACGACCGCTCATGGCTACATCACAACGAAGCTTGAGCGATGTGGTGCGCTGGATGGTGTGGTTTGGTACGGCTGAGATGTGGCTTGCCATTGCGATAGCAGGGAAGAAGTATGATGTGCCCCACTGCATGTAGATACGCTGGAGAGCATCTGTATTGTCTGATACCCAGAACTCATCGAAGTAAGGGAGGAGTCCGTATGTAGCACGACCACCACCAGAGGCGCAGTCCTGAATGACTACATCTGGATACTTGGCACGCACGCGCTCGCATACCTTGATGAGACCACGATGGTATTCGATGTAGAGGTGGCTCTGGTCTGCCTTTGAGAGATACTGGCTACCGTGGTTCATGACTGGTGCGTTAGCATCCCACTTGATGTATGCAATCTCAGGGTACTTTGTGAGGAGGTTGTCAACGATGCCGAACACGAAGTCCTGAACCTTTGGATTAGCGAGGTCGAGCACTACCTGTGTGCCACCACGACCAAGCACTGGCTCACGACCTGGTGCCTTGAGAATCCAGTCTGGATGCTTCTCGTAGAGTTCGCTGGTTGTGTTTGCCATCTCTGGTTCAATCCAGATACCGAACTTCACTCCGTTCTTCTTAGCGTCGCTCACAAGGCGCTCAATGCCTTCAGGAAGCTTCTTTGTGTCAACAACCCAGTCGCCAAGAGCAGCGTTGTCTGTGAGGCGGCGATGCTTGTCACCAAACCAACCATCGTCCATCACGAAGAGTTCACCACCCATAGATGCGATGTCGTGCATCATCTGGTCCATACCCTCGTGGTTGATGTCGAAATAGACTCCTTCCCATGAGTTGAGGAGGATGTTACGCTCCTTATCGCCGTGGCGAAGCTGGTACTTGCGAGCCCAGCGGTGGAAGTTGCGGCTGGCACCTGAGAGTCCTTCGTTAGAGAATGTGTATGCAACATGTGGAGTAGTGAATGTCTCGCCCTTCTTGAGGTGATACTCAGAGTTGTCTGGGTTGATACCTGCAAAGTAGTAGTGGAACTCAGAGTCGTCTGTATCTACTGTGATGCGGTAGTTGCCTGAATAGAGGAGGGCAGTACCGATGACATCGCCTGTGTTCTCCTGTCCAGGACCATCGAGAGCAAACATCACCTCGCTGCGGTCGCTTGTGGCGTTGCGAAGTCCGTCCTTGTTCTTGATTTCGAGAAGTCCGTTCTGGAGCTTGTCGCATGAGAGCTGAGCCTCGCTTGCCCATGAACCGTGGAAGTGGTGAGCATGAACATTGTTGCGGCGGATTGGCATACATGAAGAGTAGAACTGTGTGAGTGTGACAGTTGCCTTCTCTGCATTGTTGTAGTCGGTCCAGCACTCAATCATATCTACATCCTCGTATGCTTGATAGTAGAGGTGTGCGATAGAAGGGTAGAGTGGGTCCTTGAGTGTGATGGTGAGGCGTTCACCCTTGCGAGTAGCACCGTTAGGAGCCTTCTCTGTGATAGGAGTCTTCTTGTAGTCCTCAACGAGAAGCTGAGTGGAGAGGTTGCCGTCTGCATGGCGCATGGCAAAGGCTGTCTCGGACTGTGTGTGAGTTGCTCCGTAGGCAGGATATACCTCGAGGTGAGACCAGTTGGCATTTGTAGGCTCAGGAAGTGCTGCGAGTTCCGAAGCGTTGAGCTTTGCACCATAGTAGATGAACTTTGGCTCGCCACCTTTCCAGACGTTAAGCACCAATGTGTTGTGTGGAGTGGAAAGCTCTACCTTCTCGGCAGATGCGCTGAGTGTAAAGATGGATGATAGAATTAATAATGCTTTTTTCATATAGTTTTTGATTTTGAGTTTTTGCGTTATAGCTTTTCTCTTTCTGTTTTTAAGATATCTCCCAGGCTTGTCTCCTTCCCTATGGGGGAGGTAGGGAGGGGGCTCTATTTCTTCGTGATATGGAGGAAGCGTGTCACCTTGTGGCTGAGACTGCGGTCCTTATTGTCGATGAAGGCATCAAGCACTCTGGATGTCTGTCCACGATGTGGGATGATGTCGTAGTCGGCAATGCAGGCTGGTATGAGACAGCTGTTTCCTTCCTTCAGTTCTATCTCATCGCCCGTTTCTCGTATCTTGATGGTGCATGTGCCTTTGATGCACATGGAGATGATGAAACTGTCGTACTTGATGAGGTTGCGGTGGAAGGGTTCGGTGAAGTCCGTCACACGCACATTGAAGTATGGAGAGTTGATTACTCGATTGGCTGTGTTGCAGTCCTCAGAGTAGTGGGTGCGGTAGTCGTCGAGCACATTGAAGTCGAGTGCTTCGGAAGCAAGTTCGGTGTGCAGTTCGCGAGGCTTACCATCCATACCCGGACGGTTGTAGTCGTAGATGCGATAGGTGACATCCGACGACTGCTGCACTTCAGCAAGCAGTATGCCTCCACAGATGTCATGTACACGACCTGCAGGCAGGTAGAACACATCTCCAGGATGCACCTCGTGCTTGGCGAGTGAGTCGCAGATATGTCCGTAGTTGACAAGTTGCTTGTACTTGTCCTTCGCTATCTGTTCCTTGAAACCTGCATAAAGGAAGCTGCCCGGTTCTGCATCTATGATGTACCACATCTCTGACTTGCCCATCTTCCCATGCACACGCTGTGCCATCTCATCATTAGGATGAACCTGAATGCTGAGGTCCTTCTTGGCATCGATAAACTTGACAAGGAGCGGGAGTTTGCCTCCATACTTTTTTGCAACAGCCTCGCCAAGTATCTTCACGGGATGGCGTTCTATCACGCTGTTGAGGTCCATGCCTGCATACTTGCCATTGCTGACAATGCTGGTGCTTGAAGGCACGGCACTGACCTCCCAACTCTCTCCGATAGGAGTGGAGCCGTATGCGGATTGTATTTCCTCATCCTCGTTCAGTCCCTTGTATTGGATGAGTCGTTCGCCTCCCCATACTACGGGATGAAGATTTGGTTTGAAAAGGAGTGGATACATTTTTTCTTTGAAAAAAGTTATGAGTTATAACTTACATCTACATCGTAGCAGTAAGGAATGTTCCGTTTCCGAAGATGTAGAGTACATTCTCGCTTGCAGGTACGAGGACTGTTTCGCCCTGGCGAATCTTGATACCGTTGATGTTGGCTTCGCCCCAGAGACACATAACCACTACGAACGAGTCGCACTCGAAGTCTATCTGTGCTGCCACCTGTACCACTACTCGGTGTACGATGAAGTAAGGGCAGTTGATGAGTTGTGAGGTTGGTTTTGTGCTGTCGTATGATGTGCGGTACTCTGGCCATACGCGGTAGTCGATGGCATCCTTTGCCTGCTCTACATGGAGTTCGCGTGGCTTGCCATGTGCATCCTTGCGTCCGAAGTCATACACGCGATATGTGATGTCGCTTGTCTGCTGAATCTCTGCGAGGAAGTTGCCCGCTCCGATAGCGTGCAGACGACCTGCTGGGAGGAAGTAGAGGTCACCATCGTGGCTCTCGTGTGAGGCAATGACTGTAGCCATTGGGTTCTCTGTGCCGCTGTTGTTCTGGCTTTCATTGTCAGAAGAGACGAGGCGCTCGTAGTCTTCAGGAGTGATGCTCTTGCGCAGACCACTGTAAATCTTTGCTCCCACATCAGCCTTGATGACATACCACATCTCGGTCTTACCAGCGCATCCGTGTCGTTCCATAGCGAGTTTGTCATCTGGATGAACCTGTACGGAGAGGTCTTGGCGTGAGTCGATGAGTTTTACGAGAATAGGGAATTTGTTGCCAAACTTCTTATACACCTTATCGCCTACGAGCAGACCTTTGTACTTGTCGATGAGTTCGGTGAGTGTGAGTCCCACATCTACATCGTCGATGAGTCCACGATCTACCGCCACACTCTCGTGACCAGGCACACCACTAATCTCCCAGCTCTCACCAATATTAGGCTGAGCGGTGTAGATGCCCTTGAACGGTGCTATCTGGTATCCTCCCCAAAGCGTTGTCTTGAGGAATGGTTGAAATTTATAGGGTTTCATATTGTTTAATTATTTTTAGTGAAGAGTGAAGAACGAAGAGTGAAGAATTTGCTACCGCTTTAGTTTACCCTCCGGATGGGATAGCATGTCCGGTAGGAAATTCCTCACTCTTCACTCTTCACTCTTCACTCTTCACTTTTCACTTTTTTGCTCTTCACTCTAAAAATCTCTTTCAATAATTTCAAGACACATGCGGCTATTATGGTATGGACACTTCCAGAAGCCAGCGTGGTCGTCGGTCTTGTTGATGTTGCCTTCCTTGTCACGACTCCAGTACCATTCGCCGAGTTCGTTGTCGATGAGGTTTTCCTTGATGTACTTCCAGCACTCCTGTGCCTTCCAGAGTGAGTCGCCGGTGTGCCAATGCTGGTGGATGTTCATCCATCCCACTACATTCTCTGCCTGTACCCACCAGTGGCGATCATCATCGATGTGACCTGTGTCGAGGTTTGCCTCGTGTGTCATTGAACCGTCCTGGTTGATGCCCTTCTCGGATGCCATCGCAACCTGTGCCACGATAGGCTTAACCTTCTCAAGAGTGTTGTGGTGGTCGAGCACAAGTGCTGCTTCGTGAAGGAGCCATGAACATTCGATGTCGTGACCATAACTTTCGAGGCGACCTGCTCCGCGTGTCCAGTCCATCTCGAAGAAGAGGTCGAGGTGGCGAGTCTGAGGATTGAGAATCTTATCGCAGAAGATGTCGATGAGGTTCTTGAGTGCCTGCTCAACGCTTGCCTCAAACTCTGGTGAGAGGAATGTGCAAAGTGGACTTTCAGCCTTGCGCAACTCCTTTATCATACGATAGAGGTTGGTGTATGGTTCGATGATGTGGAGGTGAGTGTTCTGCGACTTAGGGAAGTTTGCATCAAGTTCCGAGAGGCGCATATCTGCTATCTCGCCCCACTCACGAGTCTGTGCTTCGATGTATCCGTTGTTCTCAGAGTCGAAGGCATGTTCCTCAATCATTGCATAGAGGTGCATAGCCACCTTGAGTGCATTCTCTGCCTCTTCGTAGTGGTTGTCTTCGCTATCGTCTGCGAGCAATGGAGCAACGGCTCTCACATATTCTGTCATGCCGTAGAGCATGAAACCAAGTGCATAGAACTGCTTCTTGGTGTCGAGAGGAGTGCCATCAGCGTTGAGGCTCCAGTATGTGCCACCAAACTCAGTGTCGAGGAAATGCTCAATGATGTATTCTTGTGCTCGTGTAGCGGCATCGAGGTACTCTTTCTTCTTGAGTACGCGATAGGCTGCAGAGAACGACCAGAGGATGCGGGCATTGAGGATACCACCCTTTGGAGCGTCCTTCACCAGTGTGCCGTCGCCCTTCATCTGTCCGTAGAATCCACCATTCTCGGTGTCCTGCATATTGTTGAGCCAAAATGAGAGGATGTTGTTCTCCAACACCTCTCTCATTTCTTGTTTCATTGTCTGTATCATATTCTTTCAATTAAGTCGAATACTCTTTCCTTCTCCTCCCCTATGGGGAAGGTCGGGAGGGTACTTTATTTCTTCAATGGGAACTTATAAACCAAAATACCCATAATGACTGCGATGGCAGCAGGAATGATAGAGAAGAGTGACCATACCATGCTCTTTACAGATTCTTCGTCTGTGATAGTAACGATAGTTTCACCTGTTGTCATATCCTGTGTCGATACAAGTCCTGCCATACCGAGAAGAAGGGCGATGAGCGAACCTGAGATTGCACCACCAAACTTCTGTGCCATTGTACCTGAAGAGAAGATGAGACCAGTAGAAGATGTTCCGTTCTTTTCAGTTGCATAGTCTGCAACGTCAGCATACATAGACCAGAGAAGTGGAGAGTAGAAACCTACACCGATAGAAGTAAGGATAGATACCACTACCATTACCCAGATGTATGAAGCATCCATAGGAATGAAGAAGTATGCAATAGAAGTAACAGCACAGATAACTGCTGACCATACAAATGCCATACGCTTACTGCCTACCCACTTTGTGAATACAGGAGAAAGTCCGCCGAATACCATGCAGACAAACTCACCGATACCCATGAATACTGTAAAGTTGATGATGAGTTTACCGAAAGTGATGTCGCCTCCAAGACAGTATGTAAACATATAGCCAGCAACAGCATAGCGGAAACCATTGAAGAAGTTAGTGCAAACGGCTGTGAGAGTCACGAATACCCAAGGCACATTCTTTACCAAATCACCATACTGCTTGAAAGAGAATTTCTCGGCACGGATAGGCTTCAAACGTTCTTTTGTGAGAAGTCCGCAGGCAGAAGTCATGATTGCTGCAAGCAAACCGAAACTTGCACCTAATACAGCATATTGATGAGCCTCTGTTCCGCCTACTGCTTTCTGCAAATATGGGAAGATGAACATCACGAGGAAGCCCATTGCGTATGCACCTACCATGCGGTAAGAAGAGAATTGGTTGCGTTCGTCGGCATCATCAGTCATTACACCAAGGAGTGAACCGTAAGGCACATTGACCAAAGTGTAGAGAGCCATCATAAGGAGGTAAATAGTATAAGCATAGATGCGCTTTGTTGTAGGATCAAAATCTGGAGTGTAAAGCAATAATGCGAATACCAAACCGTATGGGATTGCACCAAAGATAAGCCAAGGACGATATGTTCCCCACTTAGACTGTGTACGGTCTGCAATACTACCCATCAATGGGTCTGTTACAACGTCGAACATACGAGCGATGAGCATCAACAATGCAGCATCTGCGAATGTAAGACCAAATACGTTTGTGAAGAAGAGTGGGAATGCGATGGACATGATTTTCCATGTGATACCACCTGCAGCCGCATCACCAAGCGCGTAACCAATTTTTTCTTTTATAGAAGCCATAGATTTTTGGTTTTATAGTTATTAGTGTTTAAGGGTTTCTTTATTTTTTGCAATGAGTGCCTTGATGGTCTCAACAGACTTGCCTGTGTAGAAGCCATCCTCTGGGGTGTTCATGCAGTAGTCTATGAGACGGTCGATAGTTGATGTGGCAACATGCAAACGAGTGTCAGAAGAAGCGTAGTAGATGAACACCTTACCATCTTCGTCTGCAATCCAGCCGTTTGAGAATGCTACATTCATCACATCACCGATGTATTCTGCTCCTTCTGGCACGATGAAGTAACCGCCTGGTTGAGCAATGACCTTTGTTGGGTCTTCGAGTGATGTCATATACATATAAAGTACATAGCGAAGACCGCTTGCACAGCCACGAACACCATGAGCGAGGTGGAGCCATCCCTTAGGTGTCTTGATAGGGTGAGGACCTTCACCGTTCTTCACCTCCATGATAGTGTGGTAGTGGCGAGCGTTGATAATCTTCTCTTCCTTTACCTCTGCATTAGTGATGTCGTCGATGAGTGCCCAACCGATACCGCCACCAGAGCCTGCATCGATGAAACCATCCTGTGGACGAGTGTAGAGTGCGTACTTTCCATCCACAAACTCAGGATGAAGCACCACATTACGTTGCTGGCACTTTGCCTTGAGGTCTGGGAGGCGTTCCCATGTCTTGAGGTCCTTTGTGCGAGCGATACCACATGTTGCAGTAGCAGCAGAAAGGTCGTTAGGCATAGAGTCGTCGTGGCGTTCAGCACAGAAGAGACCGTAAATCCAACCGTCCTCATGTGCTGTGAGTCGCATATCGTAAACATTTGTTGCAGGGATAACATCCTCTGGCATTGTGATAGGTTCATCCCAGAAACGGAAGTTGTCAACACCGTTTGGACTCTCTGCTACTGCAAAGAAAGACTTGCGGTCTGCACCTTCGGTACGAACAACAAGAAGGTACTTGCCGTTCCACTTCATAGCACCAGCATTGAGAGTGGCATTCATCATGATGCGCTGCATGAAGAATGGATTTGACTTCTCATCAAAGTCATAGCGCCACTCGAGTGGTGTATGCTCTGCTGTGATTATAGGATTCTTATATTTTTCGTAGATGCCGTTGCCCTCGATAGGTTCATTCTTGAGAGCAAGAAGAGCCTCATGCTTTGAACGAACAGCCTGTACTTTAGCTTCAAATTCTTTTGACATAACTGAATTATATATTTACCAACCTTTCTCCCTCCCCTTGGGGGAGGGTTGGGGTGAGGTCTTTATTTTATAGACTTGATATCCTTTGCAAAGAGGAGGTTCTTTGCCTTTGACCATTCCTTGAAGTCCTTAGCAGTAGTTGCATCTGGTGAAACACCGAAATGCTCTTCCTTGTAGTTTCTCCAAGTGAGGAAGTAGCTGAACTTGTACTTCTCGATTACAGGCTTGAACACACGCTGCCACCATGTTGGGTCTGGTGAGTTCTTGTATCCACACTCTGTGATAGCAATAGCCTTGTTGTGTTCCTTACCAAGTCGAGTGATGTTCTGGAGTTCCATTTCGAGCTTTTCCTTGAAGTCTTCTTCTGTTCCCCACATATATACATCTGTACCGATAAGCTGGATTCTGTCATCGCCAGGATAGCGTTCCATAGCACAGTCGTGGTACCAAGATGGAGAGTAAGACCAAATGAGGTAATCCTCAAGTTTGCCATTCTTTACAGCAACCTTGTTGATATAGTCCTGTGTCATAGCCCAAAGGTCAAGATATTCCTGTGTAGAGCAGAGGTCCTTGCCCCACCAGAACCAAGAGCCTGAGTTCTCGTGGTATGGACGGAAGATGAAAGGAATCTGATTGCCCTTACTGTCCTTGAGAGATGTGAAGAAGTCTGTCAGCTTCTTCAACCAAGTCTGGAAATACTGATACTTAGTACCGCCAGGAAGGATGTTCTTAACTGTAGTCTTTGGATCTACAATCTGCTTTGCAAGTTCGCTCTGGTTAATCTTTACAAGAGCTGCAACAGCCTCATTGTAAGCCTTTACATCGTTCTCAATCCAAGCTGTCGTGCCGAGAAGTGGATTGCGAGGATGCCAAGAGATAGTGATGACACCACCACGATTGTAGTGAGCGATAATCTCATCACGCATACGGTTGAATGGTACGCTGTCGAGGTTCTTTGCATCATCCATCTCGATGCCACCGAGTTCAAAACCCATTACTGCTGGGTAGTCGCCTACGAGGTCCTTAGTGTCGGAACGACCATCCTCATATTCCCATGTGATACCATAGAATGGGTCGTCCTGATGACCATACATATAACCTTTCTTCTGAATCTTCTTGAGGCGCTCGAGGAGGAGACCCGCCCCCGTACCCCTCCCTAAAGGGCGGGGAGTAGATACTTGGCCAAGCGCTGGGAGCCCTAAGGCTATAAGTAGTATAATGAATAGTGTTTTCTTCATAATTAATAACAATTTTTATTTATGTTTATCTAAGTAACTACCCACTCCCTCCCCTTAAGGGAGGGCTGGGGTGGGGGTTACATAATTACTTCAACTACTTGTTTTCCTTCGTTAGCCTTAACGATATTGCCTTCAACAGCAACACCATTGACTGTCATGCTCTTCACACCCTTCTGCGCACCATTAGGGTTCTTGACAGTGATGTCATATTCCACACCACGAAGAACACGCTTAACTGTATATTCCTTAATATCTGCAGGGAGACAAGGGTCAATCTGAATACCTTCGTAAGTTGGCTTGATACCGAGGAGATACTGGCTAACTGTGAGCCACATCCATGCTGCTGTACCTGTGAGCCATGAGTTCTTTCCTTCACCTGGTTTTGCGGCATCCTTACCTGCTACCATCTGGCAGTTTACGTATGGTTCAACCTTGTGGAGTGCCTGGTCCTTGAGGTACATAGGCGAAATCTTGCGGAAGAGTTCCCATGCATCTTCACCACGTCCGGCAACTGTCTCACCAATGATAACCCAAGGGTTGTTGTGGCAGAAGATACCTGCATTCTCCTTATAACCTGCTGGATAAGAAGAAATCTCACCCATCTCAACATGGTATGTTGTGTATGCTGGGTTGTTGAGTACCATACCGTGCTCACAATCGAGGTACTTCTTGCATGAGTCGATAGCCTTATCAACCATACCTTCTTCAAGACCGATACCCGCCATAGTACAGAAGCCTTGCGACTCGATGAAAATCTTACCTTCTTCACATTCGTTAGAACCAATCTTGTTGCCATAGAAGTCGTATGCACGGAGGTACCATTCGCCATCCCAACCATGCTTCTTGACAGCTTCAATCATTGAATCAACACACTTCTGAGCACGTTCAGCCTCTGCTGTGTTGCCAATCTGCTTGCAGAGTTCGATGTAGTCCTTACCTGTAACAACGAAGAGACCTGCAATCATGAGAGACTCAGCCTTGCTGCCTTCTGAGTTGTTCTCTGTTGTCTGGAACGATTCGTTAGGGTCCCAAGAGAAACAGTTTAGGTTAAGACAGTCGTTCCAGTCGGCACGACCGATGAGTGGGAGCATGTGAGGACCAAGGTTCTCAACAACATGGTTGAACGAAATGCGGAGGTGCTCCATGAGTGAAACCTCTGTGCCTGGCTTATTGTCGAATGGAACTGGTTCGTCGAGGATAGAGAAGTCGCCTGTCTCCTTAACGTATGCTACTGTACCGAAGATGAGCCAACATGGGTCGTCGTTGAATCCACCACCGATGTCATTGTTACCGTGCTTTGTGAGTGGCTGATACTGGTGGTAGCATCCACCATCAGGGAACTGAGTTGATGCGATGTCGATGATTCGTTCGCGAGCACGACTTGGCACCTGATGAACGAAACCTACGAGGTCCTGATTTGAATCGCGGAATCCCATACCACGACCTACACCGCTCTCGAAGAATGAAGC
>CALBJW010000093.1 GCA_937893145.1 uncultured Prevotellaceae bacterium
GATTAATGTCTTCATTAATGTCTGATTAATGTTTAAAAACATCCGAAACTTTAATGTTTTAAAATAAAAGATAAAGTCAAGACTCTAATAATCGCTCTAAAAGTCTAAATGTCGCTCCCCGATAAGGCTATGCCTTGTCGGGGATTTTTTTGTGTTGTATCTTCGCTGCCAAGTTCAATTTTAATTTTTTGCATTTATGAAAGTTCGAGATTTAGACATTGACGAGGCAATAATGGGGAAGCCAGTTTGCACTCGTGGCGGAAAGCCGGTAAGAATCATCTGCTACAACTACAAGTCGGATGATGGTCGTGACATACTCGCCCTCGTAGATTGGGGAGGTACCGAGTCACTGCTGACTACCTATAAGAACGGCAGGACGGACAAGGACAGGACTACATCAAGTGACATCGTGATGGATGACGAAAACTTTGTCGCTCAGAAGTCATTCAAGAAAGTTCCGTACATGGACGAGGACAGCACCTTCAGCCTGACAGCTGCAAGGAATGGAGCCAGGGTGTGTACAAGAATGGGGCATCCGGCAAGAATCGTAGAATTCGGGGCACATCTCTCTCAAAGAGGACCAGTTCTCATTGCACTGGTGAATTATGGCAGGACGGAGCGCATACAAATTTACAACAAGAATGGCAAGTCTACAGATAGCAATGGGATTACTTGCCTTGACCTTATAACACCGACTGCGAAATGAGTAAGAAGAAAGAAAAGACCTTCATCGAAAGGGCAAAGGAGGCAGGGAACGACCACATCTGGACGAGAGACGGACACCCTGCAAGGATTATCTGCTTCGACAGACGGAGCAAGCACTTCCCCATCATTGCGCTCATTGACTACGAGAGCGATGGATTCTATCAGGAAATATTCCATTCCTACACAAAGGACGGAAAGAGCCACAAGGATGGAAAAGAGACAGATTTAGATTTGGTAATAGATTAAAACAGCATGACCCCTAAAACCCCAACCAATATGTATTACTCTGCAAGATTATCACTGACATTGCTCATTCTCAAATGGGTGGGCAAGTTCATCCTCTTCCTACTGATGTGTGCAATAGTGCTCACGGTCATCATTCTCATGCTACCGTTCTGGAGTTATGACTACCTCATGCGCTTCATGAAGCGGTATTTCTTCTCTCCGATACTCCACTTACTTGAAAAAGGCTTATGAACCAGGAAGACTTCAAAGACCTCAAACCCGGAAAGCGGTATAGGGGCAGTGGAATGGTTGACGGAAACGGTGACTTCCAGTTTCGGAGGTACGCGATAGGTTTCGGCAACCCGAACGGACAGCCAGACGAACGGATAATATCCGAGGACGAGAATTGCCAGATATGGAAGTACAAAGACAAGATTCAGATAAAACTGAATATCCCTCTGAAGGAAGTCACAGCGACTAAAGTGTTTTTACTGATTACCAAACAAATGAATTTTATCAACAAGTATCTATTCTCAAAACCAACAACAACATGAATCTACCGATTAAGTATATCAACAGAAAGGAAAATCGCACTCTTGACGGACAGGTTACGTCCGTGGAGGAACTAATGAAATTCTGCGCAAAGGACGCTGTACGCATCAACGTGGGGGAGTACAGAAACGGAAAACTCAGTGCAAAAGGACTGCTCCCTGCATTCATCTTCCAAGGCTACCCTTTGCTGAGTGACGATGCCAGAGGCGCAAGGCTGGCACAGAACATGGTAAGCAACAGGAAGTACCTCATCGACCTTGACCACATCGAGGACAAGGAAGACCCTTCAGTTAATCCCAAGAACGTCTGGAAATTGATTACAACTTTCAGTGACATTGCGGAATGGAACATACAGCTGGCATTCATCACCCCATCGGGCAAGGGATTGAAGATTGTGTGCGAAATGAAGGATACCGATGACTCCATCCTCGACTGCCAGAGGGCTTTTGCAGAACACTATTGCGTAGGCAAGTGGTATGACGAGGTGAACATTGACTACAGCCGTTTGGCTTTCGTACCAAAGGAGGATGACATCCTCTACATCTCCGATGACCTCTTCACGTTGAAGGACTACAACCAAGAGAGGCTGAGAGTCTACGTAAGCATGGCAATGGATGAAAGACTGCCAGAGGCTGAAAAGCCAGAGGCAAGCAAGCCAGAGCCAGCAAAGGCTGGAAGGGCAGCACTCAATCAGGAGGAACTGAAAAGCTATGAGGACTATGAGTTCAGAGGTCACAGGCTGAAGGACATAGTCAGCGAGTGGACTCAGTACAGAGGGGAACAGCTTGGAATAATCGTGAACGGCAAGCCGTTTGCAGGAGAAGTGCATTCTCTTCATTACAACATTCTGCGCGACATAAGGAATGTGTGTGACAACAACCCAGTGCTTATGACTGCGATGATGCCGACATTCGGACATGATGTTGTGGAAATATTCAATCAGGCGAAGAAGGTATGCTCTTATAACACGAACGGCAGAATCCCATCGAACGTATGGCACTGGCTAAAGGAACGTGGCTATCTGGGTGAGGCTGTGGCAGACGTGAAGAACATCTACGATGATGATGATGATGACAGCACCAGTCCTTACGATGAATTACTGAGCCGTATGCCGGAACTGCCACCAATCATCAAGGACTGGGTGAAGGTAGCACCGCAAGATTTCAAGATTCCGACTATAGCAGCACTGCTTGAAATCCTCGGAACATGTACGACCTACGCCCAGGCAGAGTATTTTGACGGACTGACTCACACAACATCTTTCTTCTCAGTAATATGGGCTGAGGCAGCTGGCGGTAAGTCGTTCGTGAAGAAGTTCCTCTATCTGCTGGAGAAGATAAGGAGCAGGGAGGACATCATCAATGCACGTGAACGACTCTACGACTCGCTGGTGAATACACGTAGCGATAACAAGGACAAGCCCGAAAAGCCTACACTCTGCAAGCGAATACTTGAACCGAAGTTCTCCGAAGTACAGCTGTTCACTCAGTGTTTCGAGAACCACGGCGCACACCTGCACACATACTGCCCAGAAATCGACACACTCGGTCGTGGCGTGCGAGGACTGAGTGACTTGCTACGAATTGCGTGGGATAACGATGCCACAGGTCAGCAGTTCAGAAGCAGTCAAACTTTTAAAGGAACTGTCAATCTGTTCTGGAATGTGCTGGTGACTGGTACACCCGAGCGAGTTCTGCATTTCTTTAATGACGTGACTGACGGACTGGTAACACGAATCACCATTGCACCTATCTTTGCAAGCGAGTTTGCACCGTTCCAGTCATGGAAGAAGATTAACGAAAAGACCTTGCAGAAGCACTATGACATCATTGAGAAATTCGATGAACAGACGTATGTTGACCCGATAGAAGTAGTCACTCCTGAGATGCTTGCAGGGTACAATGACCTGAAGACCTTCGACAGCAACATTAAGTGGAAATTTGAAGTACGACCAAGAATCACACGCGACCTGTCATATCTCCACAAGCCTTTGAAGGACTGGACTGCAGCAACCATCAAGCAGGCAAGCCTTGCACCCGACAATGCCTACGGCACATTCTGTAAAAGAAGTGCGAACAAAGGTTTCCGAGCCGCGCTCATAGCAAATGAACTCTGGGGCAACCCTACCAGCGAGAAGATGCAGCAGAAGATTAAGGATTTCTGTATGTGGTGGAGCGAAGTGGAACATTTCAGCACGTATTATGTCTTCGGAACAAAATATAATAAAAAGCGTGCAGAGGTAAAGGCTGACATGGAGAACTTCAAGCCGATGCGATATGGCTCTCTGTGGGATGCACTCGGTGAAGACTTCACAATTGGTGATGTGGTAGTGAAATGCAAGAATCTTGCTATTGCATCAAGACCAAGAAACATCATGAATATCTGGATGAAGGACGGACTTATTGTTAAACTCGAAAAGAATCATTGGAAGAAGAAATGAAAAAGGAAGAATACAAATTGCCTGAGGGCATAGAGGTAGGCTCGAAAGTGAACTACCAGCGATACAAGAATATTGCATTTGTGGTCGAGGGTCTTAACCCATTGCAGATTTTCAGTGAGAAACTTTCTCTCACCATCTACGTGCGACCAGCAAACTATGAACGTATAACATTAGTAAAAGATTAAATCATGAAGATTACAGGAAAAATCGGGAAAATCTACCCACAGAGAAAAGGAACAAGCAGACGTACTGGCAACCCATTCACGGTAACTGAATTTCACGTTGTATGGTACGAAGACA
>CALBJW010000094.1 GCA_937893145.1 uncultured Prevotellaceae bacterium
AACTCTACCTCGGTACTTCCAGAAGGAACGCCAATCACCATTCTGAGAGAAGGTGAGAAGAGATGAGTTCCGGTATGTACTTTCTTGATCAGACCACGCATCATCTGTTCACAGGCGTTGAAGTCGGCAATCACGCCATCGCGCAGTGGACGGATGGTACGGATGTTCTTATTTGTCTTCTCGTACATCAGCTTTGCCTGGTCTCCCACGGCAATCATCTTCTCTGTACGATTGTCAAGTGCTACGACAGAAGGCTCGTTCACTACAATCTTGCCATCACTGATGATGATGGTATTTGCAGTACCCAAGTCCATTGCAATTTCTTGCGTAAAAGAAAAGAATCCCATGAATCTTTAAAATCTTAACAGTTAAACTTATTTCTCGAAATAAGCGTGAATAGCGGTATCATAGTGGCTTGACACACCGAATGCCTGAGTAGCGAACCAGCGGCGCTGCTCCAGGGTAGTAGCGGCACCCTGCTGGTTCACGATGTCCAGCAAAGGCTTGTACTCAGCCTTACTTGGAACGATAACGACATCGTTAAAGTTCTTAGCTGCTGCACGGATCAGAGAGATACCACCTATATCGATCTTCTCGATGATGTCAGCCTCGCTTGCACCGCTTGCTACGGTCTGCTCGAATGGATAGAGGTCAACGATTACGAGGTCAATCTCAGGAATCTCATACTTTGCCATCTGCTCCTTGTCGCCTTCGTTGTCGCGACGACCGAGGATACCACCGAATACCTTTGGGTGGAGAGTCTTCACACGACCACCGAGAATAGAAGGATATGATGTGAGGTCTTCCACCTTATCACACTGATAACCGAGACCTTCGATAAATGTCTGTGTACCGCCTGTAGAAAGGAACTTTACACCCTGCTTGTTGAGTTCTGCGAGAAGCTCATCGAGTCCGTCCTTGTGGAACACCGAGATGAGCGCTGTCTTAATTTGCTTCTTGTCAGCCATAAATTCAATCTAATCGTTTTTATACTTTTTGTTCTTTGTTGCTCTTATTGAGTGTGCAAAGTTACGGATAAAAAATGAACATTTTATAATTATAAAGGAGAAAAATACATACCAACGTGCTTTTTTTTTGCCAAACATGCTCATTTGTCATTTTTATGATGTACTTTTGTGGTATAAAAACGAAACGCTGACGCTACGAAGACGAAACGCTTCGCTACGAAACGCTGGCGCTACGAAGACGAAACACTTCGCTACGAAAACGATAAAAGATATGAAAAGACATTTATTTCTTATAATGACAGCATTCTTGCTCGTTCAGCAAGCCAATGCACAGTTCTTCGACTTTGGGTTCTCGAACCCTTACAGTATGCCACAGTACCAGCACCAGGAGAAGATTACTCCCCCTGAGTATAAGGGTGGCAACAAGAAGTTGAACAAGTTTATCGAGAAGACCTTCCGCAATCCCGTCGAACGCAAGTCCATCGATGGCAAGATAACCGTTGCCTGCATCATCGGCACAAAGGGAAAGGTGATTGATGCACAGGTGGCAAAGGGACTTGACCGCGACCTGAACGAAGAAGCTCTCCGTGTGGTGAAGAAGATGAAGTTCAAACCAGCAAAGCAGGGAAAGAAGAAGATAAAGAGTCGCTTCGACATTGTCTTCCCTATTCGACATGGACGATTGTCATTCCTTGAGTTGCCTACAACTGAGGTATAGACGAAACGCTGACGCTACGAAACGGCTGCGCCTACGAAAACGAAACGCTGGCGCTACGAAAACTATTATAAATTATGAAAAAGACAATTATAATGCATCTTGCCATGCTTATCTCAGTGGCAGGATTTGCACAGGGGATACCAGCCTACAATCGCTATGGCAACTATAGTGATGGCTACAGATACGACGAACATACTGGTCGCAGAGGAATGGAACAGACCATCGTGGCTGTTGGTGGAACGGCATACCTCTTTCTGCCATCATACATTCGCGAACTCGACATCAAGAGCGTGAAGTTTGTGTCGAACGACTATGTGAGCATCGTGTCGCAGAACTCAAGGGAATGTACCATCAAAGGCAAACGCCCTACCAACAATGTGCAGGTCATCTGTCGATATACATGGAGTTCGACAGAGAACGGAACCAAGCGTAGTCACGATGATGTCTTCACCTTCAATGTCAAGGTGGAGCGTGTAGATCCCGAAAACATCATCCTTCCTCAGTCCATCGAAGTGGGATGGGGCAAGACGGTAAGGATTCCCACCCAGCTCTATCCTGAATACTCATCGTGCGGACTCACCTTCGCATCGGGTGACCTTGACATAGCAAAGGTGTCGGTCGAAGGTATGGTAGAAGGACTGGCACTTGGCGAGACTGAGATAACCGTCAAGACCACCAACGGACTCACAGCCACAACTATGTTGAAGGTCATTGTTCCTCCATGCGAGAAGATTGATTTCGAGACAGCCACCTACGGTTCCTTGTCGCACATAGGCGACGAGATGACTTTCCTCCCAATCATCACCCCAAAGCAGTCACAGCCTAAGTACGAATGGTCCTCATCCGACGAGAGCATCATCACCATCGACCAGAACGGTCATGCCAAAGTCGTAGGTATCGGCAAGGCAGCCATCTGGATTCGTACCGACAATGGCAAGGCACATTATAAGAATTTTAAGATAAAGGAGGAGAAGTAGGAAGGAACACTTCGCTTTTCCTTGTATGCATAAACGCTTAAAAACATACGGTCGAATGAGGTAAAACCACCGCAAGTTTTACCTCATTCGACCGCATGTTTTATGTAAAACTACCGTATGTTTTATATAAAATAATAGTAGGTGTAAAAACACATGAAAAGCGCTTCGCTATTTCATAAAAAACATCGAAATTTTTGATTTTATCATACACTACATACATCTTTTGTGGCAAATCATCTTGTTTTGATGGATATTTCAATAAAGGATTAGTGTATGTAGTGTATGATAAAATCAAAAATTTCGAAGTTTTTTTTGCGAAAGTAAGAGAAAAAAGGAATACCTTTGCATGAAAAATGAAAAAATGTTTGAAGACAGTAAGGGTATCTGTTCTTTTTGGAGTCTCATATAAACAATGAAGAGAACGACCGATATAGAAGAAATGTTCAAGACGCATTATTGTGCCTTGTGTATGTACAGTACCCATATCGTAGGTAGCATTGATGTGGCAGAAGATGTGGTGATGGACGCTTTTGTGCGATTCTACGAGAAAGTGAAGAACGGAGAAACCATATTGTTCACAAAGAGTTATTTGTTTCAGATGGTCAGAAATGCGAGTATTGACTATTGCAAGAAGAATAATATGGTAATTCGTGTAGATGAAACCGCTGATGTTATTGATGATGAAGACTGGCAGGAACGAAGCGAACGCGAGGCTCGTCTTTGGAAGGAGATAGACAAACTGCCAGATGGGTGCCGCAAGGTGTTCCTGATGAGCAAGTGCGATGGTTTGAAGAACCGTGAGATTGCCGACCTCCTCAATATAAGTATCAAGACCGTTGAGGCACATATAAGCAAGGCTTATACCATGCTGAGGGGTAAGGCGAGAGAGATTTATTTGATGTTTTTTTGATTTTTCCGTAAGGGTAAAACGGTAAAATGCAGTCTTGGAGAAAAAACAAGATTTCAGTATGAAGAATATCAACGAAGAAGAACTTCAGTTCGTGGCAAAGCACTACAAGCAGAATAGTCTTGATGCCGATAGTGCATGGAAACGCTTCGTGAAACGAACTGGATACAAGTCAACCGACAAGTACCGCAGAATAGCTGTGGCAGCATCCGTATGTGTTGTGTTTGGTATTGCCATTGCAGGCGGCATCTGGTATGCCAATACCATAGAGGCCACTCCAAGCGTTACAGTTCCTGTGTCGCCAGAGTACCGTTTCATTAAGAAGCATGGCAAGACCGTTATCTTGAAATATGATAACGAGCCTATTGGAAATGTGCTGAAAGAATTGTCAGCATACTACGGCAAACAAATCTCCACATCCGACTCAACCCGCCGCATATCGGGAGAGATAGAGGCGGCTTCGATGGAGGAGATTGTTGAGATACTGGAGGTTACACTAAACATAAGCATCGAAGTGAAATGAAAAAGATAATCCTCGTTTTCTGTTTCCTGTTGGTTTCGTTCATCAGTTTTGCCCAGACCACTCTGCACGAACAGATGCTTCGTGTTCAGGATATGTATCATGTACATTTTATATATGAATCTACTCTCAATGTGAATGTTCCATACAAGGGAACGGAGATTAAGGGTGGAGCGATAAAGGATGTCCTTCGTACACTCTTTGAAGGACACAACATCAAGTATAACATTCGTAGGAACAACATCATCCTTCATGCCCTTTCTGCCCCTAAGGTTCGACATGATGCACTCAAGATGGATAGTCTCAGTGAGGTGATAGTGACAGGTTCGCTCTCCTCGCCTATGCTCACCACCCAAACAGGCAGACGCACCTTCTCGGCAGATGACATCAAGACCGAATTTGCAACACTCAGTTCGCCCGACCTCATCAAGTCTCTGCAGAAGGTGTCGGGAGTAGCAGCTGGTATGGAGATGGTGTCAAACATGTATGTTCATGGAGGCAATTCGGACGAGAACCTCTTCCTTATCGATGGTACACCGCTCTACCACACCAATCACACACTTGGACTCTTTTCTGCTTTCAATACCGACATCATTCGTGAGGTGGACTTCTACAAGAGTGGTTTTCCTGCTCGTTATAGTGGTCGCGTGTCGAGTATCACCGATGTGCAGACTCGTGATGGTGATATGAACCACTATCACGGCACGTTCTCCATCGGACTTATCGATGGCAGACTGCAGTTCGAAGGACCTATCGTGAAGGGACGCACCTCCTTCAATGTGGCTTTGCGCCGTAGTTGGCTCGATGTGTTGACTCGTCCTATGTTTTATTTTATAAATAGGAAGCATGAACCTGGTGATGACCATGTTAACATCAGTTATGAGTTCTATGACCTGAATGCAAAGCTCACCCATCGCTTCAATGAACGCAACACCTTGTGGGCAAGTGTGTATTCTGGTGATGACCAACTGGTTGGTGGCAATAACTTTGACAACTATGATTATAATGAGATTTCTGGTTCAAAACTTAAGTGGGGAAAACTCAACTCAACCCTTTGCTGGGATTCTAAGTTGAAACCAAATCTCACATCTCGTATTGCCCTCCATTCTTCCTTCTGCAACTCGTTAGTGCTTTTTGAGGATGAAGAGTCCATACCTCTGCCAGATAAGCAGAAGCAATACAAGTATTACTATAAAGAATCCAACAAAATCAAGATGCTCGACCTCGCTGTGAAGGCAGACTTCGGTTGGACTCCAATCAAGAACCACCACATCCGCTTTGGTACATCCTACACTCATCATATCTTCAAACCGCAGACTTCATATCTGCAGTATAACTACAGCACTTCATCGGGTATGGACACTCTCAGCGTAGGTGAACATTTTCATGTCAATTCTGATGAACTCACCTTGTATGCTGAAGATGAGATGAACCTTACCGACCGCATCACTATGAATCTTGGTGCAAGTTATACGGCAATGATGGTGAAGAACAAGACATACCACCTCTTCGACCCTCGATTTGCCATGAAGTACCAGTTGAACGACTGGTCTTCCGTAAAACTGTCGTGTACCCGCATGTCACAGAGTTTGCATCAGATAACCAGTTCGCTGCTCTCCCTTCCAACCGACTTCTGGGTACCAACCACCTCCGACATTCGCCCAACCACCTCGTGGCAATGGGCAGCGGGCTACTATGCAGAACCTTTGCCAAACCTCTCCGTGAGTGCTGAGGCATTCTACAAACAGAGCAACAACATACTGCGCTATCGCAACTGGGAAGGACTCCAACCTCCTGCTGCAAGTTGGATGAACGACATAACTGTAGGTAAAGGTCGTTCCTATGGACTGGAACTCGATGCCACATACACCTTACCTCGCCTTACCCTCTCTGCTGCATACACCCTTTCTTGGAGCAAACGTAAGTTCAAGGAGATGTTCACGGGCTGGTTTGATGACCAGTTCGACAACAGACATAAATTCGACATTTCAGGACGATTCAAACTGACAAAGAAGATTTCTGCAACTGCTGCGTGGACATACCATTCGGGCAATAAGGTCACGCTCCCTGAGCACTATGGCTATACACCAATATTGCAGGGCCCCCATAATGAGGTACCAGGTAATCCAATACATTTTCCTTCGTCATACATATATGACAAACCAAACAACTTCTCTCTTCCAGCCTATCATCGTCTCGACTTGGGCTTTGACTTCCGCCACATATCGAAGCGAGGACATGAACATACATGGAATCTCAGTGTATATAATGCTTATTGCCATTTCAATTCTATGTTCCTCGACATCTTCTATAACGATTATCAGTATCCAAAGAACGTTAAGGTATATAGTTGTGGTTATATCCCAATCCTTCCTTCTTTCAGTTACACATTGAAATTTTAATCAAATGAAACACCTTATATATTATACTGCACTTCTGGCGTTTCTCCTCACTTCGTGCGAGAAACAGATTTCCATAGTCGAGCTGCATGACGAAAGTAAGATACTGCTTTATGCCATGCCTACCGATAGTGATGAGTTTGTGATAAATATCTCTTCCACCATACCTGCTTCGGGAGTCATCACTAATCCCGACATCCTGAAAGTGGAATGTTGGACCAACGGCATTCCCGATGAAGTGACCTTCGTGGAAAAGATAAGTGTGACAGAACCGTATGTTTATGTGTATAAGGCACATGGACATCACAAGAGTGGTGATGAGATACGCATCGCTGTTACTGATGCACGACTTAAATCCGTAAAGGCAACAACTACTATTCCCGAAGCAACAGATTGCACCATTACTGATGCTGGCGTTGTCGAATCGAAAGGAAATAGAAAGTTGCGTTTCCATCTGAACTTCACCGACCGCTCCACACAGGATTATTATGCTACACGAGTGCTTTGGGTGGGTAAAAACGGGACAAAATACGGTATGTCTATATCTATAGAATTTGAACCTATCTTCGATCGCATCGTAGATAGTGGACTCGATACTTGGCATGAGTATTATGAAAGCATCTATCCTTTTACGGACAAGAAGATGATGAATCCTGAAGTCAGCATGTACATGGTAAGCGATATGTACTTCCCAAATTTTGAAGAAACGGAAAGCTTTGACCTTGAGTTTTTCTCTCTCTCTCGTGATTATTACCTCATGCTACGCCAACTCAACGACCAACGCAGCAACGAACTGGGTGAGTCGGGTTTCTCGCCTATGGTTTCTACCTACACCAATGTCGAAGGTGGTTACGGTTGTGTAGCAGGATATATATGTAGTAAAAAAAGAATATTAAGTTTATGAAACGATTATCAACCATTCTCCTCACTTCTATTTTCTTTTCCTTCCTTATGGTGGGATGCGAGAAAAAACTGCCTTTTAACGAAAGCCATTATTCTTATCCAGGAATGATTTGGGAAGTAAATGGTGTAAAAATGGTTTACGAACCAGTTGAAAAGTCGGAACTCCCTTTATGGTTGCAGAACTATTATGATAATACGAATTATATTGCTCGCATTATTACCACCACTTTTCATGGCAAGAAACATTACATCTTAGGATGTTATTATAAAGGTCATGTTTACGGAAAAGAAATCTATGATGAAGATGGCAACCGTATCTATGACGATACCATCTGGAGCGAAGGTGAAGACTGGCTTCTCATCTTTTCCGTTTAACTCCTTCACTCTCCATCACACATTTCAAATCGCAATGTTCCTCCCTTCATGATGTCCCAGTGGGAGAGGGTAGGTGAGGTAAGGCGAACACCATTGAGCGATACGGACTTCACATAGATGTTTTCGGGTGATAGGTTGTCGGCTATGATGGTGAAGGTTCTGCCATTCTCAAGACTGATGTCAACACGAGGGTAGAGAGGTGAGGCGAGACTATAGTCTGGAGTACCTGGACACACAGGGTAGAATCCGAGTGCAGAGAAGATGTACCATGCCGACATCTGACCTGCATCGTCGTTGCCCGACAGTCCGCCTGGAGCATTGAAATACTCGGTGGAGAGGATATGGCGAACGGCACGCTGTGTCTTCCAAGGTTTGCCAACGTAATTGTAGAGATAGGCTATCTGATGACATGGTTCGTTGCCATGCCAGTAGAGTCCTTCGGAGAACATCTGGTCGAGTTTTGCTTCAAACTTCTTCTTGCCACCAACGGCACGGATGAGTCCTGGAACATCGTGAGGTACATACCATGTGTAGTGGCATGGAGCGCCCTCAGTGATGAAGGTGGCAAAGGTGGATGGAGTGAGTGCGTGTGCTTCGGGATGCTTCTCAGGTTCCTTGATGTAATGGGTGTCGGTCTCCACCACGAATGTGCCATCAGCATGTCTGCCATTTGCCCATCCAGTCTTAGGGTCGATGATGTTTCGCCAGTTGCGACTGCGAGACATGAGAGCGTCGTAGTCCTTTGCCAGAGCAGAGCGGTCGAGGTCCTTGATGTATTGGTTCTCGATGAGTCCCTTAGCCATTTGTGCAAGGACATAGTCATCGTAGGCATATTCGAGGGTACGAGACACCTGTTCGTTCTGGTGGAATGCCTCCAGCACACTGTCCTCAAGTGGGATATATCCATACTGGATGTACGACTTCAAGGCTCTGCGTCCCATACCGTTAGCATACTCCTCGTGTGTGGCAGGACTCTCGAAGGCGTTCTTTCGCATGGCTTGGTATGCCGTCTTTATGTCGAAGTTGCGAATGCCCTTTGCGTAGGCATCAGCTATGGCTGCCGTACAGTGGTCGCCAATCA
>CALBJW010000095.1 GCA_937893145.1 uncultured Prevotellaceae bacterium
AATGACCTCAAACTTGCGGAACTTTTCACTCATTTTTGCGGAAGACTTTTGAGGCCGAATATGGTTGTTTTTCACGAAATGCTGTGCTGTTGATTGCTACAATGCTACAATGCTACGATGCTACCAAGTGGTTTTTTAGGCTTCTATATTATATATAATAATAAAATATATTATATCTAATAGCTGTAAGTAAAATAGAATTCTTATTATTATAGGCAAAATCGAGTAACAAACATTGTTACGAGTAGCATTGGTAGCATCGTAGCATTGTAGCATTTTGGGGTGATGTATGTGTTGATAACTTTTTAATAACTTTTGAATGTTTCTTTTGTAAGTTAAATGTTTTTTTCTTACCTTCGCAGACGTTTTTGGCACTGAAACATAACAGAGTGAAACCATGCTACAATGCTACGATGCTACAATGCTACAATCTTTATGTGCTTATATTTTTTCAAGGTTATAATCTAACAGTAAAACATTATGGAAGAAGAAAAGAAGAAGTGTGAACCTGTTCATCAGGAGAGTGGGGACAACACGAATGGTCAGAGCGAATATGAGGCATACTGCCAGCAGCAACTGGATGATATGCTTGACCGCATGGAAGGAAGATGCTTCGGCGATATGGCGGAGGGACAGTTCGTGAGGTCGCATTAGAAAATAATGATAATATATAGTAGTATGTTCTTGTTTCGTGGCATTTTGTTTTGTAAAATGAGTAATAATGTGACAAATTGTAATTATTTTGCATTTTTTCTTTGTCATATAGAAAAATAGTCTTACCTTTGCAAACCAAAATGAAATAAAACAACAACAAAAGTCATGAGTAAACTGATAAAGATAGAAGGCTACAAGCAACTTCTGAACCCTACACAGACTGAACAGGGAATTAAGCAGATTAAGGATTTCTTTCAGGCTAATCTCTCTACAGCTCTCCGTCTCAGACGCGTCACAGCACCTCTCTTCGTGCTTCGTGGTCTCGGTCTGAATGATGACCTCAACGGTGTAGAACGTCCAGTTTCTTTCCCAATTAAGGATATGGGTGACCAGATAGCAGAAGTGGTTCACTCGCTCGCTAAGTGGAAGCGTATGATGCTTGCTGAGTACAACATTCAGCCAGGCTACGGATTATATACTGATATGAATGCCATTCGTGGTGATGAGGAACTTGATAATCTCCACTCTCTCTATGTTGACCAGTGGGACTGGTGCCGCACTATCCGCAAGGAGGACCGCAACCTTGAGTTCTTGAAGAAGATTGTGCGTTGCATATACAGTGCCATCCGTCGTACTGAATACCTCGTGTGTGAGACTTATCCACAAATCAAGCCTTTCCTCCCAGAAGAGATACACTTCATTCACTCTGAGGAACTCCTTCAGATGTACCCTGACATGACTGCCAAGCAGCGTGAGGATGCTATCTGCAAGAAGTATGGTGCGGTGTTCATCATGGGCATCGGTGGCAAGCTGAGCAATGGTGAGCCTCACGATGGTCGTGCACCTGACTATGACGACTGGAGCACTCCAAATGAGGATGGTTTCGTAGGATTGAATGGTGACATCATGATTTGGTACCCTGTATTGAATCGTGGCTTCGAACTCAGTTCGATGGGTATCCGTGTGGACAAGGAGTCGCTCGTTCGTCAACTCGAGATTTCGGGTAAGGAGGATCGCAAGGAACTCTTCTTCCACCAGCAGCTCCTCAACGACAAGCTCCCACTTTCGATTGGTGGTGGTATTGGTCAGAGCCGTCTGTGTATGGTTCTGCTCCACAAGGCTCACATCGGCGAGATTCAGGCAAGTATCTGGCCTGAGGATATGCGCAAGGAATGTGAGGAGGCTGGTATGCCACTCATTTAACGGAGATATTTCTTTTGTTATTAGTGATAAAGAAAGCGTGCGACCCAACTGCTATGGGACGCACGTTTTTTTATGTTAATCCATACGGTCTCGGTAGTCCTCGTAACTGTACTTTCTGAACAGTTCGAAGGTGCCGTCGGTGTGTAGCATTCCAATGGAAGGGTGGTTGATGCCGTTGAACATACAGGTCTTGACGGTGGTGTAGTGGCACATGTCCTCGAAGATTATCTCATCGCCAATGTGGAGTGGGTGAGGGAATCGCCACGACTCCATCCAGTCGCCCGAAAGACACGAGTTGCCACCAAGACGATACACATTGTCGGTGTCGGTGAGTGTGGATGGGTTCTCGCCCTCAAGTGTCTCGGCACCACGAACGGCAGGCCAGTAAGGCATCTCAAGACAGTCGGGCATGTGGCAGGTGAAGCTGACATTGAGGATGGCGGTCTTGATGCCCTTGTTCTCGACTATGTCAACAACCTTGCTGACGAGTGGACCTGTTTGCCATCCGAAGGCAGAGCCTGGTTCGAGGATGACCTTGAGGTGTGGGTGGCGGGAGTGGAACTCGTTGATGGTCCTGATGAGCAGTTCCACATCGTAGTCCTTGCGTGTCATGAGGTGGCCACCACCGAAGTTTATCCACTTGAGTTGTGGAAACCATCGGCTGAACTTGTCCTCGATGTGGGCAAGGGTGCGGGTGAACACATCGCTTCCGCTCTCGCAGTGGCAGTGGATATGGAAGCCCTCGATGTCGGCAGGGAGGGTGTCGGGCAGCTGGTCGGCGAGGATGCCAAAGCGTGAACCTGGAGCGCATGGGTTGTAGAGGTCGGTCTCTATCTCGGAATATTCGGGATTGACACGAAGACCGAGACTCACGCCATTGCAACGGGAATGGTAGCGTTCGTATTGTGAGAGGGAATTGAACGTGAGGTGGCTCGAACAAGATGCTATCTCCTCAATCTCCTCGTCGGTATATGCTGGTGAATAGGTGTGGGCAGGACTTCCGAACTCTTCTTTCGCCAGACGAGCCTCGTAGAGAGAGGAGGCTGTGGTGTGGGTGATGTACTCACGGAAGATGGGGAAGGACTTCCACAGGGCGAATGCCTTGAAGGCAAGGATTATCTCGCAGTTGGCACGTTGTGCTACTGACTGGATGAGAGAGAGGTTGGAACGAAGTTTTGACTCTTCGAGTATATAACAAGGATTAGGAATCATAGGATTGTGAGTTTTGCAAATTTCAGTAACAACTGTTTGGTGCCAGCATTGTCGAAGACGATGGTTGCCTTAGTGTTCTCGGCTGTGCCTTCCACCTTCTGCACTGTGCCTTGTCCGAAACGCTGATGGGCAACACGAGTGCCTACGGAGAGTGAGGAAGACGAGGTGTCGGCGGCTACGCTTTGCTGTGGCGAAGGGGCTGATGTGGCTCTGCCAACAGGAGTGAGGCGACGGATGGCTGGCGATGGCGGTACAAACTGCTGTGTGTGCGGTTTTGGGGTTGTTCGCTGTGGCGGCATGTCGTCGTAGAGTGAACGGCGGGGGCGGTTCCACGGCAGTTCTACTTCGTCGTACTCGGTAGGTCGGTGTGAGGCACGACTCGATGACTGGCGAGAGAGGAACTGCTGGTCGATGTCGCTGAGGAAACGGCTTGGATTGCCAAACTCCATCTTGCCATAGCGATAGCGGCTCTTGGCATAGGTGAGGTAGCAGTGGCGTTCGGCACGAGTGAGTGCAACGTAGAAGAGGCGACGCTCCTCCTCCATCTCACGAGGATTGCCTGCTGATAGTTGGCTTGGGAAGAGGTTCTCTTCGAGTCCGACGATAAAGACTGTAGGGAACTCAAGACCTTTGGCTGAATGGATGGTCATGAGTGTTATCTTGTGTTCCTCATCGCCTTTGTCGGTGTCGAGGTCGGAGATGAGTGACACTTCCGAGAGGTAGTCGGAGAGGGATATGCTGCTGTTGCCCTCCTCCCTTCTGCCCTGCACGAAGTCGGCAAGTCCGTTGACCAGTTCCTGAAGGTTCTCCTGGCGAGAGAGGTTCTCAGGAGATGTGTCCTGGTATATCTCGTTGGCAATGCCCGAAAGGTGGATGATGTCACGACCGACCTCTTCGGCATCGCTGGTGCGGCTCTTGTCGATGAACTGACTGATGAGGTCACGGAAGAGCATGAGGCGGGTGATGGTAGCCTTCGAGAGTGACAAGCCGTTGGCTATAGGGTCGTTGAGCACGGTCCACAGACTCACGTTGTTGCTGTTGGCGGCATCAACAATCTTCTGTATAGTGGTGGCACCAATGCCACGAGTAGGGTAGTTGATGACTCGCTTGAGGGCTTCTTCATCGTTAGGGTTGGTGGCAAGGCGGAAGTAGGCGATGATGTCCTTGATTTCTTTTCGCTGATAAAAGGACAGACCACCATATATCTTGTATGGAAGACCAAGTTTGCGTAGGTTCTCCTCGAACACACGACTCTGGGCGTTGGTGCGGTAGAGGATGGCGAAGTCGGAGTACTCGCAGTTTTCACGAGTGTGGATATTCTTTATCTCACGACATACAATCTCTGACTCTTCGGTGTCGCTGTATGCTTCTCGGACAATAATTTTCTCGCCTGGTTCCTTTTCGGAGAACACGTTCTTGTGTATCTGTCCCTGGTTCTTATGGATAAGACTGTTGGCAGCATTTACGATGGTCTGGGTAGAACGATAGTTCTGTTCCAACTTGAAGAGGCGGCTGTCGGGATAAATCTTGTTGAAGGTGAGGATATTGTCGATGTTTGCTCCTCGAAAAGAGTAGATGCTCTGTGCATCGTCGCCAACGACACAGACGTGCTGATTGTGTTCGGTGAGTTGGAACACGATGCGGTGCTGTGCGAAGTTGGTGTCCTGGTACTCGTCAACGAGAACATACTTGAAACGCTCGGCATACTTCTGACGGATGTCGGGATGCTGGGCGAAAAGCTGGTGTGTGTAGAGCAGTATGTCGTCGAAGTCCATTGCGTCAGCCTGACGACAACGGTTGGCATAGCGAAGGTAGAGTTTGCCTACCTCTCCCATCTTCTGGCGTTTGTCAATGTCGAAGTTTGAGGGATTGGCAATGTACTCCTCTGCTGTGACAAGTTGGTTCTTGGCATTGGAGATGCGAGAGAGTACATTGGCTGGTTTGTATGTCTTGTCGTCAAGTCCGTTCTCCTTGATGATAGCCTTGATGAGCGACTTGGAGTCGGCTGTGTCGTAGATAGTGAAGTTTGGAGAAAAGCCTATAGCCTCGTGTTCTACTCGGAGAATACGAAGGAAGATGCTATGGAATGTACCCATCCAAAGGTAGCGTGCGCGTTCATCACCCACGATATGTGCGATGCGTTGCTTCATCTCGTTGGCAGCCTTGTTGGTGAAGGTCAGTGCAAGGATGGACCACGGTTCGTAGCCATGTTCGAGAAGATAGGCTATCTTGTGGGTAAGGACACGAGTCTTGCCTGACCCTGCACCTGCTATGACGAGTGACGGTCCATCACAATATTCTATTGCCTCACGCTGTGGAGGATTGAAAGTGGTTAAGTCCATTAGGGGAATCGTGAATATTATCCCCCTCATGAAGTGAATGGATGAGGGGGAATGTGGGGGTGGGGGATTATTCTTTTGTTAAAGTGAATGGTTTTGGGAGTTTGACATACTTGCGGTCCTTGATGCCCTTGATGAATGCGTCGTCAATCTGTTTGACGGTGAGTTTGTCGTCGTCGAGGATGAGTTCAAGGTCCTGTGCATTGTCTCCCTTTTCACACATGGCACGAACAACGGCTTTGTTGCTTTCGTTCTTCTTGACCTTGAGCACTACCCACATGCTATTGATATTGCCTGTCAGATAGCCGTAGCACGAATCGACCTCAAGTCCTGGAACAGGAATGTTGGACGCATCGAGGTTGAGCTTGAGACGTATGTTGAGTTCTCGGTTGTAGTATGTGCCGTTGAGTGGCGACTGTGCGAAGAGGACTACAGTCATGAGCATTGCGAGAATGCTGAGGAGGGTTCTTTTCATATCTGCTTTTTTTGCTTAGAGAGTTCGTTTAATGTTTTCTTTCTTAATTTGCTTACAAAAATAAGATAAAAATGTGAGATAACGTGTGTTGTTGTAACTTTTTTCGCTATTTTTGCACAAAGTTAATAAAAATTAAGCATGCATAGATACGAATTATGAGTAAATATAAGATTATTGCGTTGGACTTGGACGGTACACTAACGAGAAGTGACAAGAAGATTTCGCCCCGCACAAGGGAGGTGCTGATAGAGGCACAGGAGAAGGGAACAAAGGTTGTGCTTGCTTCTGGTCGCCCTACGAATGGCATGTCTTTCCTCGCCGACGAACTGAAGATGGACAGATTTGGTGGTACTGTACTTGCCTTTAACGGAGGGGAGATAATAGACTGGCAGAGCAAGGAGGTGATAAACCAGGTTGTGTTGCCAGACGAGGCTATTCCCGAACTCTACTCTTTCGCTAAGGAAAAGGGTTTTGCCATCATGACATATTGTGGCAAGGAGATATTGACGGAGGCTGAGGGCAATAGATATATCGAACAGTCTGCCTTCCGAAACCGAATGCAGATACGAGTGGTGGATGCGTTTGTTGATGCTACAAGGGAGTGGGGCAGATTGCCAAAGTGCTTGATAGTGGGCAATCCCGATTTGCTTGCCGTGTTTGAGAAGGAGATGCACGAATGGGCAAAGGGCAAGGAGTGTATGGATAGTATTGATTTCTTCAGAAGTGAACCTTACTATCTGGAGGTTGTTCCAAAGGGCATAGACAAGGGACAGTGCCTGCAGATGGTGCTGGACCATTACGGTTTGCAGAGGGAGGAACTCATTGCTTGTGGCGATGCGTACAATGACTTGTCGATGATTAGGTTTGCTGGTCTTGGTGTCGCTATGGGTAATGGTCAGGAGTGTGTAAAAGAAGCCGCCGACTACATTACGGATAGTAATGAAGCCGACGGTGTAGCAAGGGTTGTGGAAAAATTACTTCTTTAATGAGTTTGCAAATTCCTTTGGACTACAGCCTGTTACTCGCTTGAAGTAGCGGATGAAGCTGCTTGAAGATGAGAAGTTGAGGGCTGCACAGAGTTCCTGTGTGTTGAGGTGGTGAACACTGATGAGTGCCTTTGCCTTTGTTGCCACATATTCGTCAATCCATGATGAAGCGTTCTTGTTGCTGTACTGGATGCACACGAATGACAGGTACTTGGCTGATATGTCCTGAAGTTTTGCATAGAAGTTTACGGAACGTTCCTTGTCTGCGTACTGGTTGAGGTGGACAAGGAATTTCTTGTAAACATCATACTGGCGAGATGATGTGTCGCCAATAACTGGCTGGTTGATGTCGAAGAGGTCCTTGCTGTTGGCAACAAGAACATCAAGGAAGCAACGAGCGAAGATGTCTCTGCCGTCGAACTCACCTTTGAGGAGTTCTTCCTTGAGTTCGAGGAAGAGGGTGAAGTGGTACTTTAGGTCATCGTCGTTGTATGTTGTGACATGATACTTGCCAGATATGTATGTTGGGTTGTAGTTTATGCGGAGGTCCTCATATACCTTTATGAGTGTCTCTGGATAAATCACATAGAGCATGAAGCGGATGTTTGGTGATGCGTCGAGGAACGAGAAGGTACAGTCGGGAAGTGTGAGGACACTCTGACCTGCCTTGACGTGTATCTCATCGCCATTGACCTTGAAATCTGCACTGCCCTGAAGGAGGAATATCATTGTTGTCTGGTAGAGCTTGCATGTAGGAAGATGCGAGATGCTTACCAAAGGGTTGTATCCGTTGAAGTTGTCGAACAGAAGGATATTCTTAGATATGCCTGCTGTAGGAATGGTGCGGCTATTGCCAAACACATCGACTTGCTGATTCTGAATTATCTTTTCCATAATTGTTAATCCTTATTAATGAGCTTGACATAAGCGTTTGGCGACATACCTGTGATACGCTTGAAATAACGTCCAAAGAAACTCTGGCTTGGGAAGTGGTATATCTCACTTACCTTCTTGATGTTGAACTCGTTGATGTAGAGTGTCTGCTGGATATTGAAGATGACGTAGTGGTCGATGACTACTGACGATGAATGTCCTGTGAAGGTGTTGGTGATGTTTGAGAGGTACTTTGGTGTGATGCGTAACTTGTCTGCATAGAACTGTACTGAACGCTCGTGCTTGCAGTAGATGCTCAAGAATTCAAGGAAACGTGTGAAGAACTGCTGCTGGCGACTTGAGTCGTCATAGTGCTTGTGCTCTGTCATTTCCTTGCGGAGTATGTTTGCCTTCATGATGAATGCTGAAGTGAGGGCACGAATGCTTGCCTCCTTCATGTCATATTCTGGACGGTTGTACTCACGTTTGAGGATGTTGTACTGACTGAGGAGTTCATCGGTTACTCGCTTCTCGAATACAAGATGGTAGAAGGCGAATGAACGTACCTTGACTGATGGACCAACTCCTGTGCGGTCGTAGATGTCTGTAATGATGTGGTTGAGAGTCAATGTGCAGAAATACAGACAGTGTGACTCCAAGATTTCGACACTCATACATGGTGTGATGGTCAACATCTCATCTGCCTTCACATCAACTTCCATTCCGTTGATGCGCATGTGGAGGGTTCCACGTACTACTACTGTTGTATATGTATATAAGGCATTGTATATCTCATCACGGTGCTCGATGTTAGGGATTCCCTTTGTGTCGAGATTGTCCATGATGAAATAACGATCCTTGCAAGAGGCGACATAGTCCTTGCCTGCTTGGCTAAGTGTAAAGGCTTGTCCTTGAATCATAAAACTTTTACTCTTCTGCTGTTCTTAAGATTAGAGTTGTGGCTCCTATGGTGATGATTGCCCCATCCTCTAAATTTATTCTATCCTGATCTTTTAATATCTCGTTCATATAGAAGGTTCCAGTGTCACTCGGTGCGTCACGAAGCACATACTGGAGTTTACCTTTCTTGTTTCGCTTCACGGTGATGGCACAATGGAAGGTGTCAATGCTCGGGTCGCGAGTTTCTATCGGCTTATTGATGTTGGTGTCCTTGATGTAACGACCAAATTCGTTTTCTCCGAAGTCGAGAGGGATGACCTGCTTGTAGGCAAATGGGTTCTCCAACACGATGATGCTGCCGAAGTCCTCTTTGTATGCCTGCTCGTCAAGGTGCTTCTCTTCGTGCTTGTCGGAGAGCTTTGACTTGCCTATGCGAATGCCAAATTCCTTCTTGCAGTTTTGACAAACAAACACCAACGACTGTCCATCGGCGTACTTTGTCTCATCAAAAACGATATAGTTGTCACATTTAGGACAACGGACTCTCTTCATATCTATATGTGTCTATTTGAAAAAATCAATTTGTTTCCTGAAAATGTAGGAGCGTCTCTTCTTTACTCCATCTCTAATGTCCACGCTGACTTGAACGCTTCGTTTTTGGAACGGAGTGCTGCTAGTGCATTGTATGCTTCCTGCATTGTGGCAAATGAGGAATAGATGATGCGATTTGTTGTCCCCATCGTAACAAATTTTGCCTCCTTGAATCCTTTGGCTGCCAAATTGCTGATGAAGATGTTTGAGTTTTCCTCGCTTACGCAACTTGCGAGTACTATGGTAAACTTCTTTTCTGGTTCAGTCTGCTCTGCCTTTTCTTCCTTTGAAGTGTCGGCAGTAGTGACCATGTCAGTTGAAGTTGTTTCCTTGTTTGTGTCATCTGTTGCTTCTGCAGATGATGCAGTCTGAGTGAGAGGGGTGCCAGCGATGTATGTCTCCTGCTTCCCCTTGAGTGTTGACACGTTGGATGCAAGGAAGGCAAAGAAGAGAATTGCGGCAACGGATGCTGCAATCGAGAAGTCGAACCAGAAATTGTGGTTGCTTCGTCTTTTGTTGTTTCCCTTGAGGGAAATCTCTTTCTTTTCTTCTACTGCCTTAGTCTCTTCTTCATTATTAATATTATTTTCATTATTAATATTATTAATGTTGAAGTCGGACTCAGTTTGAATTGGCATTATGTTGATGTTGGCTGCTGCGTTCTGCTTCTCTCTCTCCTTTATCACTTCTTCAAGGCTCTTGATGCTAAAGGAATAAGTGCCGTAGAGGGAAGGGGTGAGGATGCCAGCATCTGGCGATGTGAGTTCAATGCTTTGTCCTAAAGACTTTCGCAGTATGCCAATGCCTTCAAGATTGTATTCTCCGAAAAGGTTGAGCTGTGTGTTGAGTTGCTCCACCTCTTTCTCCATCTGTAGGTATGCCGATGGGTACGACGCGTCGTATGCCTGCATGTACGATTGAACGAGAAGTCCATCATTTACTTGCAGTTGCGGATTGAATCCTATAGTACGGAATGGGGGAATAAAGAGTTTGTCGCCATCAGCACCATCATTGTTCTCTGCACTTGCTGTGTTGGCAATGAAGCCACCAAGTCCAGGCACAATGACACAATTGTGCTCCAAAAGGAGTAGTTCTATATGTCTTGACAAACTAATCATGATGCAAAGGTAAGAATATTTTTTGGAAATAAAAAACGTTTTTGCGTAATTTGTTTCGCTTTTTTGCATAAATTAATGGAGACACGCAGTGGCATCTCCATTATTATGGGGGAAGAGTGGTGAAGAATTAATTCTGCTGGTCAGTAGCACCTGCTGCTGGGAAAGCAGGAACATTGTTAGCGTCAGTTGACTGTGAAGGAGCAGCAATGTTTACTGGTGCCTCTTCTTCGTTTACCTTTGGTACGAAAGCAGCAGAAAGAACACTGAGAACTACCATTGCAGCAGCAAGTGTCCAAGTTGCCTTCTCGAGGAAGTCTGTTGTTTTACGAACACCAAAAGCCTGGTTTCCGCTGCTGAAGCTTGATGCAAGACCACCACCTTTTGATTCCTGAATAAGTACGATTCCACACATCAAAACTGATGCGATAATCATAAGTGCGATAATTAATGGATACATGTTTTTATTTGAATTTTTATTGTTTTTTTGATGTTATGACTTCCAATAATTGGATTTGCGCGGCAAAGTTACTACTTTTTTTTGGATTATTCAAACAAATTTTGCGTAATATTTCTAAAGCTTGCTCATATCTTTGCTGTTTGATGTAAATATTCACCATACTTTCAGTATAAATTACCTCATCTTCGTCGGAAAGGGTAGGTGAAGTGAATTCATCATTTGCAGTTTCGGATTGAGCGGCGAAGTAGTCATCTTTGAGTTCTGGCATTTCAAATCGCTGTTTGCCTTTTGTCTCTTCAATGAAGTTGTCGATAAGATCTGCTCCTCTGAGTTTTGGTGCCTCTCCTGCCTGTTCTGTTGGTTTGACATCATCGTGCTGAATTAGGAACGAGGCATAGTCGGTTGTGAGGTCGGCAATGGATGGCTGGTTCTTTCCTTCTTCTCCTTCACTTGTCTGTTTGTTGAGGAACGAGTCGATAAGACTGATGGTTCTGCTGCCTTCAATCTCGGTTTCAATATCTGAAGATGAACCTTCGCCAGTTTCAAGTATGTAGTTGGTGCCTTCTGTCATGGTGAATAGTGCTGTGCAGTCTGGCACCATGACACTTGCCTTTCGCAGTTCTTTTCCAAACGATGCGTCGTGAAGTTTGTAGAGGTTTGCGATATAGAGCAATCTTGCAGTCTGATAGAATGGATACTTGTCCACAATTTCTTTCAGCTCGAGTAGTGTGTCTGCTCCGAGTTTGCTGCTATCATGTATGAGTTCTTGTATATCCATATTTTTACCAGTTGGCTACTGTTGCGTTAATGATTTGGTCCACAATGTCGTTTATCATCTCCTGTACAAGTTCTTCTTGTACTGATGCAAGAGAGAGTTTTGAGTCGTAAGTTGTTGTTGCTGAGAAGCGTTGCTCAAAGTCTTCCTTGTGGTCAACATTGTTGGTATAGCGAACATTGACCGTTATCTTGAGTTGGGTTTGAGCAGAGAAACCATCTGCTGCCACACTCTTGTTTGTCTGCGAGTATTCCACAATTTCGCCCTGAAGGTCGAGGTCGCCATTACGCTTCTGGACTTTCAACTTTGTCTTGGATGAATATTCATCAACAAGTTTGTTGTAGAACATTGCCTCCATTGGAGCCCAAACGTATGAGGAACGAATAAGGAACTTGTCAAAGCTGATGGTCTTTATCACCGAGTAGTCGAGACCACCCACTGCAGATGTGAAGCCATATTGAATGGTACATGCTGTCGGGATGATGATGCATGCTATGGCTGTGGCACAAATGATGTAATGCTTCTTTATTTTATTTAGTATCTGTTTCATCTAATTGTGATTGTCGTTGGCGTTAAAGGACAGATTACTGATGTCTCTTTGTTTTCTTCACCTTGTCCTCAAGGTTGAAGTCCTTAATCTTGCGATATAGTGTACGTTCAGAGATTCCAAGTTCTTCTGCCGCCAAACGTCTGTTGTTATTGTGCTTGGCAAGTGAAGCCAGAATTTTCTGCAAGGTCGTGTCACGGATAGTTACCGGAGCTGCTGTCTCTATTTCTGTTATCAGTTCTTCTGGCTCGTCGTACTTTTGCATCACAGAAGGTGCTTGAGGCAAACTGAACTGGCTTTCTTGGCTTTGCTGATTCTGGAATATGGCAAGTTTCAGTTTGGCAATCTCTTCTGCCAATGTCTTGCACATATTGAATATCTGGTCTCGTTCCCTCGCATAGAGGCTGTTGGAGTTATCATCACCGCTTCCACCACCTATCGCAGGACCAGTGACAATGATTCCACCTCCCTTGTCGCTATCGTCTGTTATGCTGAATTGTTCCAGCATCTCTCGTGTGATGTTCTCCTCATAGAACATAGCACTGAGTTGCTCTGTCACGTTGCGAAGCTGACGAATATTGCCAGGCCAACTGTATTTGAGCAGAAGGTCGTTGGCTTCTTCTGTGAGTCGGATAGGTTCACAATGGTACTTCTCTGCAATGTCGATTGCAAATTTCTTGAAGAGCAAGGTGATGTCGTCTCCTCTTTCTCGAAGAGGAGGAAGAGTGATAGGTATTGTGTTGAGACGGTAGTAGAGGTCGGCACGGAACTTACCTTCTCTTATTGCCTTCTCGATGTTTACATTTGTTGCGGCAACAATACGCACATCTGTCTTTCTTGGAATGCTCTCGCCGACACGAATGTATTCACCAGTCTCGAGAACACGGAGCAAACGAGCTTGAGTGGCAAGTGGCAACTCGCCCACTTCATCAAGGAAAAGTGTGCCACCATTAGCAGAACCAAAATATCCTTCACGCTCTCCGATAGCCCCTGTAAATGCTCCTTTGGCATGGCCAAAAAGTTCGGAGTCGATGGTTCCTTCTGGGATGCTACCGCAGTTGATGGCAAAGTATTTGTTATGCTTGCGTACAGAATTGTCGTGAATAACGCGAGGGATGACTTCCTTACCAACACCGCTCTCACCAATGATAAGCACGGAGAGGTCTCTTGGAGCAACCATGAGGGCTATCTCCAAGGCACGCAGAAGACCTTCGCTTTTTCCAACAATCTGGTATCTCTGCTTTATGCTTTGTATTGTCTTGTTGTTCTTTTCCAAATCCTTATTAATATTACTTTGTCTATCAGTTAAGATATGGATTGTATTTCCTTTCAAATTCTATGGATGAAGACGGACCGTGTCCAGGATAAACCTTTGTTTCGGGAGGAAGTACGAGAAGTCGTTCTTTTACGCTCTGTATGATGTCCTCATAGCATCCACCTTCGAGGTCTGTTCTTCCGATGGAACATTGGAAAAGGGTGTCGCCGGTGAAGAGGGCGTTCTCTTCTTTGCAGTAGAAGCAAACTCCTCCTTTTGTGTGTCCCGGTGTCTGTATCACCATGAAACTGTGTGTGCCAAATTCGATGGTGTCTCCGTCTCTGAGTTCTCTGCCCAGAGGAGGCATCTCTATATGGTCCACATTCATGTTGATGAACATACTTATCTGTTTCCCTACATTATTATATATAGAGAGATCGTTCTTGTTTGCTTCTGGAGCCAATCCTAAGTCGTTATAGACCATCGGAACACCCATGATATGGTCGAAGTGCAAGTGTGTATTGAGCAGATGCACCACCTTGAGTTGCTCCTTCACTATATAGTTTTTTATTTCAACCCACTCGTCAGGATGAAAACAACCGCAATCAATGATTACAGCTTCCTTTGTATCATCACTCACCACATAACAGTTCACCTCAAGAGGGTTGACTGCAAATATCTTAACTTCCATTTTCTTCAAGTTGTTATACCTTCAAGCCAACATGCACCACCTTCTTTGTCTCGAAGTATTCTTCCTCGAAATAGTCTGACAAATCCCAGACGGTGCAAATCTTCTTCATTGTTGCCATCTCGCGGTCCAGTTCTCCACCCTTGAGGGCAATGATGCCGTTTGGCAGACCATTCAGCATTTCCTTCTTGAGGTTCTTGCGAGAAATCTTCACAAGGTCGATGAGTGGCATGACAGCACGAGTCACGATGAAGTCGTACTTGTCCTTAATGTCTTCAACACGAGAGTGGCTTGTCTTCACGTTCTTCAGTCCGATGCTGTCGGCGATGGTTTGTGCCACACGCACTTTCTTGCCGATTGAATCAACAAGGTGGAACTGTGTGTCAGGGAACATGATAGCCAAAGGAATGCCAGGGAAACCGCCACCTGTACCAAAGTCCAAGACCTGTGTGCCCGGAGCGAAACGTATCACTTCGGCTATGCCCAAAGAGTGGAGCACATGATGTTCATACAGGTTCTGGATATCCTTGCGAGAGATGACATTAATCTTCGCATTCCAATCATTGTACAGAGCCTCAAGCTGGGCAAACTGCTCAGCCTGAGTCTCTGTGATGTTAGGGAAGTATTTCTTAATTATTTCCATCTACAACTTTTACTTTTGCTGCCAATCCCTTACACTTTTCGCGAAGGGCATTCAAGTCTCCGTTTGGTTCGTCATAGCAAACCACAACACCCATGCGGCGACCAACGTGTGCCACAGGCTTTCCGAAGATGCGGAGATATGTGTTTTCTGCAGCACAAACCTCTTCAACACCTGTATAGTCTGGCTTCTCTGTCTCGACCTCACTGAGGATAACAGCGCTTGTACCAATCTTCAACTGCTGAATGCTTGGGATAGGAAGACCAAGAACGGCACGGCAGTGAAGCTCGAACTCGCTGAGGTTCTGGCAGCCAGAGAGTGTTACCATACCTGTGTCGTGTGGACGAGGACTGAGTTCAGAGAAGTAAACGCCATCAGTATTGCTGATGAAGAACTCAACACCCCAGATGCCAGCACCTGTGAGAGCCTTAGTCACAGCATCAGCCATACGCTGTGCTTCTGCAAGATGCTCTGGGTTCATTGGCATTGGTTGGAAACTCTCGCGGTAGTCGCCACCCTTCTGTACATGACCGATTGGTCCGCAGAAGAGGGTAGGGCCGTTCTGCTGAGTGACGGTGAGAAGGGTGATTTCGTAGTCGAACTTGATGAACTGCTCTACGATAACCTCCTTGATGTCACCACGAGCACCCTCAGCAGCGCACTTCCATGCTGCATCAAGTTCCTCTGGACCATCAACCTTGCTCTGACCGTGACCACTCGACGACATGAGAGGTTTCACGATGAATGGGTAACCAATCTCGTCTGCTGCAGCCTTAAACTCCTCAAATGTCTTTGCATATTTGTAGTTAGCTGTCTTGAGTCCGAGGTCAGTGTGAGCCAACTCGCGGATAGCCTTACGGTTCATTGTGAAGTTCACGGCACGGGCGCTTGGCACCACTTGTATGCCCATCTCTTCACACTCATACAACTTTTCTGTACGGATAGCCTCAATCTCAGGCACGATGATGTCAGGGTTGTGCTTCTTTACTGCCGCCATAAGTGCATCGCCATCGAGCATTGAGAATACCTCACGCTCATCAGCCACCTGCATTGCTGGCGCATTGTTGTATGCATCGCAAGCAATCACATACTGTCCTTTTCGTTTGCAGGCAATGACAAACTCTTTACCAAGTTCGCCGCTACCCAAAAGCATTATTTTCTTCATTCTTATTAAATTAGTTAATGCCATCCGAACATCAATGTGTGCCCGGATGGCAATTTTTATTCTATTTTGCCACGCTTAACTTAAGCGGGTAAAGGGGTGTTCTTACTGATGCTGTTCGCGAAGAAGGTCGTTCACAGTCTTAACAGGGTTGAATGTGCCGAGACTTACTTCTACGAAGATAGTGTTCCAGTCACTCATTGCACCATTCCAGAGACCTGGCAATTCGAGAGCCTTGAGTTCCTTACCGTTCTTTGACTTAGACGAGATGAAGCCAGTCTGTGGGTCAACATACTTAGTGAGGTCGAACTTGTTGCCCTTGTAGTCCTTGACAGCACAAACGAGGTCAACTGGGTTGAAGTGTGTGCCACCATTGAACATAGCGAGGTACTCAGCATTGTTCTTGTCAATCTGGCTGCTCTCAAGAATCTGGAGAGAGATTGTTCCGTCAGGGTTGTAAGCGAGGAATGGACCACCACCAGGCTCACCTACATTCTTAACCATACCGCAGACACGCATTGGACGGTTGAGCTTGCTCTTGAGGTAGATAGCGAGTTCTGCATCCTCGAGTTCCTTGAGTTCAGGGTTGCGGAGACAGATGTCATTGTGGAGGAAGTGGATGATTTCCTCAAGGTTCTCGTGAGTATATTTGCCAGAGTCGAGGAGTTCGATGTATTCGAATGCCTTCTTCTGCTTGCTAACGAGAACACCAGCGATGAGCTTCTTGTACTCTACTGTCTCTGGCTTCAAACGGTCTGGAACAACATTGTCGATGTTCTTGATGAAGATGACATCAGCATCGAGGTCGTTGAGGTTCTCGATGAGTGCTCCGTGACCACCTGGACGGAAGAGAATCTTACCGTCTTCTGTGCGGAATGGAGTGTTATCTGGGTTTGCAGCAACAGTGTCTGTGCTTGACTTCTGCTCAGAGAAGCTAACGCTGTATGCTACGTTGAACTTCTGTGCATATTCAATAGCCTTGTCTGCAACGAGGCTCTCGAACAATGGACGATGCTCAGGACTAACAGTGAAGTGTACGTTCACATTTCCGTCCTTGCCACCAGCATAGAGTGCGCCTTCCACGAGGTGCTCTTCGAGTGGAGTGCGAGCGCCATCCTCGTATGAGTGGAACTTCAAGAGGCCCTTAGGCAACTTGCCGTAGCTGAGTCCCTTTTCGCCAAGGAGGTTAGCGATGACTGCCTTGTAATTGCCTTCAGCAACAAGAGCGTCAATGCCTTTGCCTTCGTTCTTCTCACATGCAGCGTTGAGTTCTGCGAAGAATGCGAAGTTGTGAACATTGTCAAAGAACTTCTTGATGAAATCATTAGCAGGTACGTCGCTTTCGCCATCGAGGAACTCAAACAAGTCCTTGAACATACGGCTTGCAGCACCACTGGCTGGAACGAACTTGAGCACCTTGCCCGAACCCTGAAGGTATGCATCCCAAGCAGCGAGATAATCTGCCTTTTCAGCGTCGTTAGGTATTGTGATTCCCTTTTCTGGCGAAGCTGCTCCACCGAGTTTAAGGAATGGGAAACCTGTCTCAAAGTTCTTGAGCTGTGCGTTTAACTTCTCCTCAGATATACCTTTCTGAGCAAGAAAATCTTTGTCTTGTTGTGTAAGCATGGATATGAATTTTTAAAGTGTGTATAATGAATTTATGCACAAAAGTACAAAATAAAAATAAGAATTGCCAATTTTGTGAGAAAATTTAATATCTTTGCACTTAAATTTGTATAAACAAGCCTCGTATATGGAAGAAATTGCAATCATAAGAGACCACGAACGCGTGCAAGTGCTCGAATCGTTTCGTACCTTGCAGAACCTTATAAATGATGTTGTCAATCCTGATGATTTCCGAAAGGTGAAGGAAATCCTTCACGTTGGAATGTCAACAGGACAGCTTCAGCGCGATAATTTTGGTCTTCACCCTATACTATTCGACTTGCAGACTGCAGTTATTCTTGCGGAGGAAGTGGGAATCAATCGTGCTTCCATCCTCAGTGTGCTGCTTCACGAATGTGTGGCACTCGGTGTTGTCACTCCAAAGCAGATAAGTGATGAGTTTGGTGAAGAGGTAGCACATATCATACACGGACTTCTCAAGGTAAATGAGTTGTACGCAAAGAATCCTTCGATAGAGACCGAAAACTTCCGTGACCTTCTGCTTTCCTTTGCAGAAGATATGCGTGTCATCTTTATCATCATTGCTGACCGTGTCAATCTCATGCGCCAGATTAAGGAACTTGGAACGATGGAGGAGCGCCAGCGTGTAGCAACCGAAGCGGCTCATCTCTATGCTCCTCTTGCACATAAACTTGGTCTTTACCTTATCAAGCGAGAACTTGAAGACCTCTCTCTCAAGTATCTTGAGCCTGATGTGTTCTATATGATAAAGGAGAAGTTGAGTGCAACACGCCAGGCTCGTGACCTCTACATCGCCAATTTCATTGGTCCAATAGAGGAGAAACTCAAGTCGGCAGGTTTGAATTTCCATATCAAGGGACGTACAAAGAGCATTCATTCCATTCATCAGAAGATGCTCAAGCAGAAGTGTAAGTTTGAGGGCATCTATGACCTCTTCGCTATTCGTGTCATCCTCGACTCTCCGCTCGAACGCGAGAAGCAGGACTGTTGGCAGGTGTTCTCTATCGTTACAGATATGTATCGTCCTAACCCTAAACGACTTCGCGACTGGCTGTCTGTTCCTAAGTCGAATGGTTATGAGTCACTTCACATCACCGTGATGGGACCAGAAGGTAAGTGGGTGGAGATACAGATTCGTACCGAACGAATGGACGAGATTGCAGAACGCGGTCTTGCTGCACACTGGCGATATAAGGGTGTGAAGGATTCGGGAGCGAAACTCGAAGATTGGCTCAAGGATATTCGTCAGGCATTGGAAAACCAGACATCTTCTGATGAGCGTCTTGTTGACCAGTTCAAGGTTGACCTCTACAGCGATGAGGTGTTTGTCTTCACACCTAAGGGTGACTTGTTCAAACTGCCAAAGGGGGCCACCGTCCTCGACTTCGCCTTCCAGATTCATACTAATGTAGGTTCGCGTTGTACGGGAGCAAAGGTCAACGGAAAGAATGTGAACATCGGCACCATTCTCAACTCTGGCGACCAGGTAGAGATTATCACAAACCAGAAGCAGCTTCCTAAGCGAGATTGGCTTCACATTGCTGTTACGACTAAAGCCCGAAACAAGATACGCCAAAGTCTTAATGAACAAGCACTTAAAACTTCTGTTATTGCAAAGGAAACTCTCGAACGAAAGTTCAAGAATCGTAAGATAGAACAGGATGAGGCTACCATGATGAAACTCATCAAGAAACTCGGTTACAAGCATGTGAATGAGTTCTATCAGGCAATCACTGATGAGGTTCTTGATGTCAACACCATCATTGATAAGTTCGTCGAACTTCAGCAGCGCGAAGAGAATCCTTCTGCTTTCTCGGCAGAAGTGCGAAGTGCAGACGGTTTTGTGCAGATAGTCAGCGACGACCGCCATCAGTCGAATAGTGATGTTCTTGTCATTGATAATAATATAAAAGGTGTAGAGTACTCACTTGCCAAGTGCTGCAACCCTATCTATGGTGATGATGTGTTCGGTTTTGTTACTCGTGGTCGAGGCATCAAGGTCCACCGTGCCGACTGTCCAAACGCAGAGCGACTTCGTGAGTCGTTGGGCTATCGTGTCATTCGTGCTCAGTGGGCAGGAAAGGGCGGCAGTCAGTATGCCGTCACTCTCCATGTGGTTGGACATGACGACATCGGTATTGTGAACAACATCACTTCAATCATCAATCACGAGAAGAATGTCCTTCTGCGAGGCATCTCTATTCAGTCGTTTGAGGATGGTTTGTTCTCTGGCACACTCACCATTATGATTAGTGACCAGAAGCAACTCACACAGATTGTCAAGAAACTTCAGACTGTGAAGGGAGTGAAGAACGTAACAAGATGATTACTGCATGAAAGCAACACTTATATTGGTAGGAAAGACAACGGGAAAACATTTCCCCGAGTTGATAGATGAATATGCTGGTCGTGTGAAGCATTACATTGGCTTCGACATCGTTACCATTCCGGAATTGCGAAACACGAAGAACCTAACGGCAGAGCAACAGAAGCAGCAGGAGGGTGAACTCATTCTCAAACAGCTTCAGCCTGGCGATCATGTTGTGCTTCTCGATGAACACGGAAAGGAATTTCGAAGCATCGAGTTTTCCGACTGGATGGGAAAGAAGATGAATACAGTCAGCAAACGACTCGTCTTCATCATCGGTGGTCCTTATGGCTTCTCGAAGGAGGTTTACGACAAGTGCAATGAGAAATTGTCACTCTCCAAGATGACTTTTTCCCACCAGATGATACGAATGATATTTGTGGAACAGCTCTATCGAGCTATGACAATAATGAAGGGAGAGCCTTATCACCACGAGTGATAAGGCTCCCTTTTTGCTTCTGTATTTGTGGTCTTATGGGAGAAAAACAAGACTTTTTGAGTTTCTATTTGTAGTTATTCTGCCAATATTACTTGCCATAATAAAAAATATTGAGTGATTTTTGTGTTATTATAAAATAAATGACTATCTTTGTCGCTGCAAAATGTCAGTTGGCATACTATAGAATTAACCTAAATAACATTAAAAAATTACTTAAAACCTATGGAACAGAAAATCCCTTACAAGATTTATCTCACAGAAGATGAGATGCCTACACAGTGGTATAATGTACGCGCAGATATGCCTATCAAGCCATCACCACTTATCAGCCCAGCAACAGGTCAGCCTCTTACACTTGAGGATATGCAGCCTATCTTCTGTACTGAACTCATAAAGCAGGAACTCGACAACGAAACAAAGTGGGTTGATATCCCAGAAGAGGTAGCTAAGTTCTACCGCATGTTCCGTCCAAGTCCACTTGTTCATGCTGAATTCCTCGAGAAGGCACTTGACACTCCTGCAAAGATATTCTATAAGTTTGAAGGTAACAACACTTCTGGTTCTCACAAACTCAACTCTGCCATTGCTCAGGCATACTATGCTAAGGAACAGGGATTGAAGGGTGTGACTACAGAGACTGGTGCAGGTCAGTGGGGTACAGCTCTCTCAATGGCATGTCAGTATTTTGGCATTGATTGTAAGGTTTATATGGTTAAGTGTTCATACGAACAGAAGCCATTCCGCCGCGAGGTAATCAACACTTATGGCGCAACAATCGTTCCTTCTCCAAGCGACACTACTCAGGTTGGTCGTAAGATTCTTTCTGAGCATCCAGACACAACTGGTTCTCTCGGTTGTGCAATCTCTGAAGCTGTAGAAGTTGCTGTGACAAACGAAGGTTACCGTTATGTTCTTGGTTCGGTACTCAACCAGGTACTCCTTCACCAGACAATCATCGGTCTTGAGGCTCAGGCTGCTCTCAAGAAGTACGACATCAAGCCAGACATCCTCATCGGTTGTACAGGTGGTGGTTCAAACCTTGGTGGTTTTGCTTCTCCATTCATCGGCGAGATGCTTCGTGGTGAGGCTAACTACAAGATTATCGGTGCTGAACCAGCTTCTTGTCCTTCATTCACTCGTGGTAAGTATGCTTACGACTTCTGCGATACAGGTATGATTTGTCCACTTGCTAAGATGTACACAGTAGGTTCTCAGTTCATCCCTTCTGCTAACCACGCTGGTGGTCTTCGTTTCCACGGTATGAGTCCAATCCTCTCTGAGCTTTACGATGAGGGCTTGTTCGAGGCTCGTGCTTACGAACAGACTCAGGTGTTCGATGCAGCTATCACATTTGCTCGTGCTGAGGGTATCCTTCCTGCTCCAGAGTCAAGCCACGCTATTCGCGCTGCAATCGACGAGGCTCTCAAGTGCAAGGAAACAGGTGAAGAGAAGGTTATCGTATTCAACCTCTCTGGTACTGGTTACTTCGACCTCTATGCTTACAAGCAGTTCAATGATGGTACAATGACTGATGTCATCCCATCAGATGAAGTTATTGCTGAAGCACTCTCTAAGCTCCCAAAGGTAAACTAATATAAGTCCGTGCTGTCGGACATGGATGTCCGTCTGCACGGACATCCAAAAACTACCGCAAGAATTAAGTCATTCGACCGCAAGAATGAGCCTAATCGACCGCAAGTTTGAGCCTATTCTTGCGGTCGTTTTTTTTATGTTGCAAAAAAAAACAGCTTAATTTTTTATTTTATCATACACAACATACACTAAATCCTGCATATTTTACGCTAATCCTGCATATTTTACGCTAATCCTACATATTTTACGCTAATCCTACATATTTTACGCTAATCCTGCATATCCTACATTGCACATGCATCAATCCTACATTGGGTAATGTATTGAAAATGAGTCGATATGTTATGTTTAGTGTAGGAAGTGTATGATAAAAACAAAAATTTCGAGAAAAAAAATGACGACCATGTGCTTCACAGCAGATGGTCGTCGAATTCTTACATGTATATTCTCACCTTTACCAAAAAGAAATGTTTATATGTGTAAATTATATTACCTGAGAATGTGGTAATTAATAATTGTCTATCTTTTTATGTCTTTGGATATAAATTACTTCTTGTAGAGAAGCCAAGCGTCTGGGTAGATTGCGCGGAGAGTGTTGCGCGACTGGATTGCGCTCTGCATGTCCTGGAATGAAGAAGCGATAACACGGTACATACCCTTTTCATTCTGAGCAATCTGTGCTGAGTAACCCTTGTTGATGAGGGTGTTGCGGAGGTTCTGTGCGTTCTGGAGGCTGCCAAATGAACCACAAACAACGTTGTATGCCTTGAGAGCACCATTACCTACTACTGTGAGGTTTTCCTGACGAGTGTTAGCGTTTACAGGAACATTTGTTGTAGCAGTAGTCTGAGCAGTAGTAACTGTTGTGTTTGTAGCAGTAGTTGGCTGAGTGTAAGTTTCCTGCTGCTTTGCCTTTTCGTAAGCTTGCTTATAAGAACTTTCTGAAGACTTGCATGATACAAAGGCGAGTGCTGATACGAGGGCGAGGCCCATGAAGAGATTCTTTTTCATAATTTAGTTGTTTTTATTGATTGAATGAATTATAATGCTTTTATCCTTTTTGGCTAATATTTGTCTCTGTTTCTTGTTTTCTGCCGTAATCATTTCTTTACTCTTTCGAAGCGTGATGTCTTCACCTGCTTCTTCAGACTTACTGCGGCTCGGTAGTTCACGTTCTTGACACTTACCGAAGGTGCTCGCATGTCATCTTCTGATTCCACTACTTTTGATTCTGCAGAAACACTGAATGTGCCCAAACCATCAATGTTCACATTGTAACCGTCCATGAGGCAATCTGCGATGCTCGAACTGATTGCCTCTATTGCAGCGCGCAGATCGGCAACTGTCAATGTGCAACCATTCGCAATTATGTGGCAGAGGCTGGTGGTGTCCACGGTTCCCTTAGTTACAACCTGCGCATAATAGCCTTTCTTCGGCGCTTTGCTAATGTTGTCCTTCATCGGGGTAAGACGGTACGGTATGCTCATATAAATGGTTATCTTTAGTTGTTTAGTTTATCTACTCTACACCTTTTTACTTTTACATCTACAGCTTATTTTCTTTAGTTCTAGAGGTTGTATTGAAAAGGTGTACTGCAAAGGTATAGTATTTATAGTTACTATGCAAAGGTTTTCTGTGAAAAAATGTTAATTATACTGATTTTTATTGTTTTTACGATAGAAAGTAGTAATTTTGGCCGTCGTTTAGTATGAATTATAGCAGAAGACGGCATAATAAGTGAATTTAAACTACATTATTAATTATTATTAAACGCAAAAGAATTATGGCAAATAATGGTTTTGCAACAGTAGTTGCATTCGTTGGTGGCGCTCTTGTAGGTGCTGCAGCTGGTATCCTTTTGGCTCCTGAAAAGGGTGAGGATCAGAGAAAGAAGATTAAGGATGCTCTTGAAAAGAGAGGCGTAAAGCTTTCTAAGGAAGAGTTTAACAAGTTCGTTGAAGACATCAAGAAGATTGGTAAGAAGGACGACGGTGTTGTTCCTTCTGAAGAACTTGACTTTGATGTAGAATAATCTGTTCATGAAGATTAGCTCAAAGTTGTTTGCCCAGTTGGAGCGTTACATTCGTCTTGAGACGATAGACAAACTCTCCGTTGTCACAACCTATATGATTGTGGCATTGGTAGTGTTTGCTCTCGGCACAAGTGCTGTGTTCTTCTTGAGCAATGCACTTGTCGAGGCTCTTGCTCTGGTTGTGGGAAATCGTGCCGTGTCCTACTTGATAGTTGGTGTGGTATTGCTTCTCGTGATTTGGGTGTTCTTGGCAAACAAAAAGGCTTGGGTTGAAAATCGTATTGTACGCAGTCTGTCGGAAACAGTATTGTCAGAGCCATCCATTGTTGGTGATGACGTTGATGTGGAAGACATAATTGATGAGGAAGGAGGCGAGAAGTGATGGAATCGAAGAAAAGAATGATCACTGTGGTGCCAGACTACTACACCTCACTTGAGGAGTTGCGTCGCGACAAGCTCAGGTTGAATAAGCAGATACGACGTTCGTTGCACAATGTTGAACAGGGTGCAAGACAGTGTCTGTTGCCTGACAGTTCGTACCTGAACTCATCAAATAAGTATGTGCGTTACATCGGTTATGGTTTGACTGCGTGGAAAACTGCAAGAACCGTCAACCGCTTCATGGGATTCTTTAGTAAGAAAAAATAAACAAAACAAAAGCGAGAGTGCAATGCATTCTCGCTTTTGTTTTTATGATGTGTGAAGTCTTTGTCTTATGCTTCGTTAGTCTTCTGGGTCGATGGTCATGCCGTCATGAAGTGGAGCTGTATCAATGCCACTTGCCTTTGAGATAGTCATGCCGCCATCAGTAGTGATACGAATTTCGAGAGGGTAGGAGATTTCAGAAGTCTCATCAGGGTCTCCAATAGTAGCAATGAAATAAAAGGCATCCTTCTGCTGACGAACATAGTTGTATGCGAAACCAACAAGTCCGGACTGATCCCATATTTCTTTTGGAACATAACTCTTGAATGATGACTTGAGGAATTGTTTGCGAGTTACTACTGTGGAATCGAGACGAATGGTGAGTGTGGCAACATTGTCAAGATACTCCATTCCTTGTGAGTTGATGATGTGTGGAAGACTATCCACAGGATAGAATTCGTATGAGTATGTGTATTCTTTTCCGTTGACGGTTACGGTTTGTGCATCATCGTAAGAGATAAGGTTAGCTACACCTGTGTTCTCATTAACTTCTTCAACAAGACGCTCTGTCTCGTCTTCTTGCTGTTTGTTGCCCCCACCGCATGCTGATATGATTAGTGCAAGTGCTGCGAGAGTGCAAATCATGTTAAATTTCATACTTTTTTCTAGTATAATTGGTAAATTATTTTAATTTATATGCAAAGGTATATACAAATTATGAATTATGAAGAAAGAATAATGAATTATTTTGTACCTTTGCATAAATTTTTACATATAAAAAGATGAAATTTCATAAAAATCCAAAGAATTGGTTTGTGAAGAGTGGTCAGCCATTGACCGAGATGGACAAGAAGATTTTGTATTGGCAGAATAAGGGTTTCCTTGTTCCTGAACGCAAACTTATAAAGACACCAGAGCAGATAGAGGGTATTCGTAAGGCTGGAGTGCTTAATACTGCGGTGCTCGACCTTGTTGCAGAAAAGATTCATGAGGGTATGTCAACCCTTGAGATAGACCAGTTGGTATATGACTTCACCACAAAGCATGGAGGCATTCCTGCTCCGTTGAACTATGAGGGCTTCCCAAAGAGCTGTTGCACAAGTTTGAACGAGGTGGTTTGTCATGGTATTCCTGATGAGGATGAGATTCTTGAGGAGGGTGACATCATCAATGTGGACTGTACAACAATCGTTGATGGATACTATGCCGATGCAAGCCGTATGTTCATCATTGGCAAGACTACTCCTGAGTGCGAAAAGCTTGTGAAGGTGGCAAAGGAATGTATGGAGATTGGTGCTGAGGCATGCAAACCTTATTCGTTTGTTGGCGATTCGGCTGCGGCAATCACAAAACATGCACACAAGAATGGGTTCACCGTTGTTCGTGACCTTTGCGGACATGGTGTTGGTTGTGAGTTTCATGAAGAACCTGAGATGTTCCATCACGGCAAGAAGGGTGAGGGTATGCTCCTCGTTCCGGGTATGGTGTTCACTATCGAACCAATGATTAACATGGGTACATACGAAGTGTTCGTGGATAGTGAGGACGACTGGACTGTTGTGACAGAAGATGAGTTGCCAAGTGCTCAGTGGGAACACACTTATTTGATGACGGAGGAAGGATTGGAAATTTTGACATATTAATCTATGTACATTTTAGCAATAGAAAGTTCGTGCGATGACACAAGTGCTGCAGTATTGCGAGATGGAATACTTCTCAGCAATGTAACTGCAAGTCAGGCTGTGCATGAAGAATATGGTGGTGTGGTGCCAGAGTTGGCAAGTCGTGCGCATCAGCAGAATATAGTTCCTGTGGTTGATGCCGCTATCAAGCGTGCTGGCATCACAAAGGAAGAACTCAACGCGATAGCATTTACTCGTGGTCCTGGACTTATGGGTTCACTTCTTGTGGGCGTTAGTTTTGCAAAGGGAATGGCACGCAGTCTTGGCATTCCTATGATTGATGTCAACCATCTGCATGGACATGTGCTTGCACATTTCATTCGTGAGAGTGAGGACGACCACGACCAGCCTCAGTTCCCATACCTCTGTCTTCTTGTGAGTGGAGGCAATTCGCAGATTGTGAAAGTGAACTCATACAAGGATATGGAGATTCTTGGTCAGACTATCGACGATGCTGCAGGTGAGGCGATTGATAAGTGTTCGAAGGTCATGGGACTCGGTTATCCAGGAGGTCCTATTATCGACCGACTTGCTCGCCAGGGCAATCCTGAAGCGTACCAGTTCGCTAAACCAAATATCAAGGGTTACGACTATTCGTTCTCAGGACTCAAAACATCATTCCTTTATAATCTTCGTGATTGGATTGCTGAAGATCCAGACTTCATCGAGCATCACAAGGAAGACCTTGCTGCTTCGCTTGAGAAGACTATCGTGGACATACTGATGAAGAAGCTTCGTCAGGCAGTAAAGGATACAGGCATCAAGCAGGTCGCTGTAGCAGGTGGTGTTAGTGCCAACAATGGTCTTCGCAATGCTTTCCGTGACCATGCCAAGAGATATGGATGGAAGATTTTCATTCCTAAGTTCTCCTATACAACAGATAATGCTGCAATGATTGGAATCACAGGCTACTTCAAGTATCTTGATGGTGACTTTGCAAGCATAGACTTACCAGCATACGCACGAATGTAAAGCCCCCCAACCCCTCCCTGAATGGAGGGGAGAAGTTACTTAGACAAGCGATGAAAGAGGTTAGATATTTTTATGTTCCCAATGCGGAGAATGAGCATGAGTTGCCCGAAGAGGAGGCTCAGCACGCTGTTCGTGTGCTCCGTATGCAGATGGGCGATGAGATGATGCTCATGGATGGTGAGGGCAATTTCTACAGAGCGGAAGTTGCTGAAGCCACCAAGAAGCGTTGTCTTTATAATATAAAAGAGGTGTTGCCTCAGCAGCGACAGTGGAAGGGGCATTTACACCTTGCTATGGCTCCTACAAAGAATATGGACCGCACAGAGTGGACATGCGAAAAGGCAACAGAAATCGGTTTTGATGAGTTGACCTTCTTGAATTGCAAGTTCTCTGAGCGTACTGTCATTAAGACTGAGCGTATCGACAAGATTCTCGTATCTGCCACCAAGCAGAGTCGCAAGGCTTGGAAACCAATCCTCAATGAGATGACTGACTTCAAGAAATTCATTGATTCTGTGAAGGATAGGGAAGGAGGCAAGTTCATCTGCCATTGCTACGACGAACCTGAACTTGGCGAGAAGAAACTCCTCAAAGAGTGTCTTGTGGCAGGCGCTGATGCACTCGTCATAGTAGGTCCTGAAGGTGATTTCTCCATCGACGAAGTGAAGTATGCCGAAGCGAATGGTTTCCAAAGCGTAAGTCTTGGCGAAAGTCGTTTGCGCACCGAAACCGCAGGATTGGTAGCTGTACATTTAATGAACTTATTCAATTAGAAAATAGGAGTTTATCCATTATCAAGAACAAATATGAAAACAATCAAATCATTTATAATCATCCTTTTAGCCACTCTTGCACTTGTTTCTTGCTCCAAGGGTAATGGTTATCAGAATGTCATCCCTGCGGATGCACCATTGGTAACTTCGGTCAACATGGCAAGTATTGCAGAGAAGAGCGACTTTGCCAATTCGGCTGTTTCGCAGATGATGCAGGAGTACATGGGAGTGCTCTTCAGCAGTGAAGCTGGTAAGCAAATAAAGACTTACATGGAGTCGCCACAGGACATGGGTATCGACTTCCGCGAACCGGTCTTCATGTTCCAGACACCAAACCGTTGCTTCGGCTTGACGATGAAGATGCTCAGCAAGGGCGATTTCGAGGATTTCCTCAAGATGTTGCAGAAGCAGAATATTGCTTCGAAGGCTAAGGAAAATGACGGTGTGATGGAAGGCACACTTCTCGATGACATCTGCTTTGGCTACGATGATAACACCATTCTTCTGCTTGCCTCTGATGAAGGCGCAAACGTAAGCAAACGCACTCTTGCACAGCTCTTTAAGTTGGACGAAGATGATACTTTCGCAAGTACAGATGCATACGAGTATTGTTTCGGCAAAAACCAAAAGGACATTGCTTTCCTCTCCCACATGGCTGCTTTGCCTAAGGATTTGGCATCAACCGTCAAGTCGTTCGTGCCACAGGGCGTGAAGATGACAGACGTGATGTTCGAGGCATCAGCCGACTTCCAGAATGGCAAGTTTGTGCTCGGCGGCTCGTTGGTTCCTACACTTCGCGAAGCAGAGAAGAACTTCCACAAGATAAAGGGCGATTACCTCGAAACTGCACAGAACTGTTTCCCTATTTGGGCAAGCATGGGCGTGAATGGCGAGTGGCTGCTCGGCAAGTTGAAGCAGGACACACAGATCAAGCAGATGCTCTTCATGATAGAACGTGGAATCGACATCGAAGCCATGATCCGTGCCATCGACGGTGACCTAACTGTTGCACTTCCTTCAGCAACAAAGTTCGATGATTTCTTGCTTATGGGTAAGTTGAAGAACTCCGATTTCCTTGCTGATGTACCAGAATGGCAGGCAGGCATGAAGGAGTATGGCATTTCGATGCAGAAGATGGGGGCGAATGAATACCTGCTCAATGCTGAAGGAATGCTACTCAACTGGGGTGTGAACGACAATAATCTCTGCATGCATACACGAAGCACCGTCACTCAACTCACATTCCCTGGCGTAAAACCAAACGATGTTATTAAGGCAAACAAGGATGAAATCTGCAATTCGCTTGCATACGTATGCATTGATTTGCAGAGCATTCTCACGCCACTCGTACAGGAGTCATCTGCTATCGGCATTTCGCCTGAAGGCATTGCTATCATGAAGGTTCTTCATAAGTTCAAGAACTTGATTGTGAAGTACGAACCTAATTCGAAGATTGAAATCAGAGTGGAACTTGACGATGATAAGGAGAACTTCCTCAAGACATTACTAAATTGAAATGAAAAAAGCTGTGCAATCAGAGGGGCAGACCTTTTGGTTGCACACGCACGATTATACAAATGGATAAGATTCAACTGAAAAATACGCTTCCAAATGTCTTTGCGGCTCGTACCGACATTCATTCCGACATTTGGTTGCAGGACGTGGAGTTTGAGAAAGACAAGCTCTACCTCGTTGAGGCAAATAGTGGAACTGGCAAGTCATCGCTTTGCAGTTTCATCTATGGCTACCGCAAAGATTACCAGGGCCGTATCCTCTTTGATGGTGAGGACACTCGTGCCTATTCCATTGCCAAGTGGACAGAGATGCGCAAGAAGCATTTCGCTCTTCTTTGGCAAGAACTCCGTATGTTCCCAGAACTCACAGCGATGGAGAATGTGATGATAAAGAACAAACTCACAGGCTACCAAAAGAAGAAGCAGATACTCGAATGGTTCGACATGCTCGGTATCAGCGATAAAGTGGATTCAAAGATGGGTATCATGTCCTTTGGTCAGCAGCAGCGTGTGGCACTTATCCGCACACTCTGTCAGCCATTCGACTTCGTCTTTGTCGATGAACCAATCAGCCACCTTGATGACAGCAACTCTGCCATCATGGGTGAGATTCTCACTACTGAAGCAAAACGCCAGGGAGCTGGCATTATCGCCACTTCTATTGGTAAACACATGGAACTTCCATACGATAAAGTATTTAGATTATGAAACTTGTTTGGAAATTACTTCGACAGCATATATCAATACCTCAGTTTGCAGGATTCTTCTTCGCAAACCTTGTAGGTATGGTCATTATTTTGCTTGGCATTCAGTTCTATAATGATACACAAGCCATCTATGATGGAGAAGACTCCTTCATGAAGGCAGACTATCTCATTGTCAACAAGAAGATTGGTGCTATGGGAGCCATAACAGGCAAGACCAATGGCTTTACCAAGAATGAGATAGAGGACTTTGAAGACCAGAAGTTTGTGGAGCGACTTGGTGCCTTCACTCCAAGTTCGTTTGATGTGAGTGCTTCGTTCGATATGGATGCAAGCATGAGTTTTGCAACAGAGATGTTCTTCGAGAGCGTTCCTGATGATTTTGTAGATGTTGATAAGGACAAGTGGGCATGGAACAATGGCGACAGAGAAATCCCAATCATGCTTCCTAAGAACTACCTCGACCTCTACAATTTTGGTTATGCTCAGAGCAGAAATATGCCTAAGCTTTCGGAAGGTATTCTTGGTGCTGTCAAACTCACCATTCGTATTCGTGGCAATGGAAAGCAGGAACAATATAGCGGTAAGATTGTTGGCTTCTCAAGTCGTCTGAACACAATCCTCATCCCTGAGAAGTTTATGGTTTGGGCAAACAAGGAATTTGCTCCTGATGCAAAGAAAGAGCCTACTCGCCTTATCCTTGAGGTAAACAATCCTACTGACGACCGTATTGCTCAGTATCTGCAGGACAACAATATTGAGACAGACCAAGACAAACTTGATGCATCAAAGACCACCTTCATGCTTCGCATCATTGTGGGCATCGTAATGGGTGTCGGTTTGGTTATCAGCATTCTCTCGTTCTATATTCTTATGCTTTCGGTTTATCTCCTTGTGCAGAAGAACAGTACCAAGCTCGAGAACCTTCTTCTCATAGGCTATTCTCCTGCAAAGGTGTCGTTCCCATATCAGGCATTGACTGTAGGACTGAACATCCTTGTATTGATTCTTGCGTTCGGAATACTGTTCCTTGTCCGAACCATCTATCTTGGAATGTTCGAGAATTTCTTCCCTGACATGATTGCTCCAAGCATACTTCCTGCCCTCATCGTAGGAGTAATACTGCTTGTTGTAGTTTCTGTATTTAATGTTATTGCTGTTCGCAACAAAGTAATGAGTATATGGAACCGAAAAGACTAATCGACCTCTACACTTCATGGAAAGGTGAGGCACCTGTAGCTATCGAAGCTCTGCCAGGGGCTGGTTCAAATCGCAAGTATTACCGTTTGACTATGTCTGATGGTGGCACAGTCATCGGAGTTGAAGGAACAAGCGAAGAGGAGAACCGTGCCTTCATTGAACTTAGCCGCAGTTTTGCGGGCAAAGGTTTTTACACTCCTAAGTTGTATAAGGCAAGTGAAGATGCCATGTGCTACTTACAGGAGGACCTTGGTACAGTGTCTCTTTTTGATTTCCTGAAAGAAGGTCGTGAAAAGGGTGGTGAGTATGGACCTAAAGAGGTCAATATGCTCAGCCTTGTCATTTCGGAATTGCCAAAGATGCAGTTTGAGGGCGGTAGCAAATACATCTTCACTAAGTGTTATCCACAAGAAGAGATGGATGCAACAAGTGTGATGTTCGACCTCAACTACTTCAAGTATAACTTCCTCAAACTTACTGGAGTTGAGTTTAATGAGTTCAAACTTCAGGCAGACTTCGAGAACTTTGTTGATGACCTCCTTCATGAAGATGCAGACACATTCCTTTATCGTGACTTCCAAGCTCGCAATGTGATGCTGAAGGACGGAATGCCATATTTCATCGATTATCAGGGAGGACGCAAAGGTCCTATCTATTACGATGTGGCTTCCTTCTTGTGGCAGGCATCAGCAAGATACTCTGATGAACTTCGCAAGAAACTCATAAACGAGTATTATCATTCGCTTGAGTTCTATCTTGACAGCAAGAATTGCCCTGCATGTTACAAGGGACTCACAAAGAAACGCTTCACAGAACGCTTGCACCAGTTCGTTCTCTTCCGTCTGCTTCAGGTGCTTGGAGCATACGGTTATCGTGGATTTTGGGAAAAGAAGAAGCATTTCGTGGATAGTATTCCACCTGCACTCGACAATCTCCGTGCAGAACTCTCGCTCGGAACTTGCGATGCATACCCATATTTAAAAGAGGTGTGTGAGACCTTGATAGAGAATGGAGTGACAAAGGCAAAACCTTCTGCCTACAGTAAGGTGGCTTCATATCTTGCCAATGATGCTTCATATCTTGGCTCTTCCGACAAACCTCTTGTTGTGACAGTAAATTCCTTCTCCTTCAAGAAGGGCATCCCAACAGATGAATCGGGCAATGGTGGAGGATATGTCTTCGACTGCCGTGCTACTCACAACCCTGGTCGATATGAGGAGTACAAGCAGTTGACAGGTCTTGATAAACCAGTTATTGACTTCCTTGAGGAAGATGGTGAGATACTCACATTCCTGAGCCATATATATCCAATAGTCGAGTTTCATGCTCGTCGTTTCATGGAACGCGGTTTTACAAACCTTATGATTTCTTGTGGATGTACTGGTGGTCGTCATCGTTCCGTCTATTCCGCTCAACATATTGCTGAATATCTGCATGAAAAATTGGGAGTGGAAGTTCACATTAACCACCGTGAACAGAACATAAAGCAAATATTGAAATGATGTCAGATACTATAAAGCCCTCCCCTTATGGGGGAGTGGGAGGGGGCCATGCCCTTATTTTTGCAGCAGGACTTGGCACACGCCTCAAGCCTCTAACAGATACAATGCCAAAGGCAATGGTGCCTATCAATGGTAAACCATTGGTTCAGATTCTTATCGAGAAACTGAAGGCAATTGGTGTGACAGAAATCGTCATTAATGTTCACCATTTTGCACAGCAGATAATAGACTTTGTTGAAGCAAACGATTCTTTTGGCATCGACATTAAGTTTTCCGATGAAACAGATATGCTCCTCGAAACAGGTGGTGGACTGAAGAAGGCCGCTTCACTTTTCTCGAATGATGATCCTATCCTTGTTCATAATGTGGACATACTGAGCAATGCCGATTTGCACAAGTTTTATGATGAGGCTTCGTTCATAGCACATGCTGTAGGACTTGCTCCAACCACAAGGAATGTGATGGGAGCTTATATGCTTGTTTCATGGCGTGAAACTCAGCGTTATCTTCTTTTTGATGATGATAATAATTTGGTTGGATGGACAAACATTGCAACTGGTCAAGTGAAGAGTCCGTACAAAGACCTTGATGTGAACAAATACCACAAGTATGCCTTCTCTGGCATTCAGGTGTTCAATCCCGAAATACTTGGCTATATGGACGAGTGGGAAGGTAAGTTCTCAATAATTGACTTTTACCTCTCCATCTGTGATAAGGTGCAGATAAAGTGTTGCCCAAGTGACAATTTGCACCTTCTCGATGTTGGAAAACTCGACACAATAGCCAAAGCAGAACAATTTTTGACAGAAAATGGCAATTAGTCAAAAGTTTTGTTTATATTTGCAAAATAATCAACAATTAAAATACCCATTGCCAACCCAAGTGCAACCTAAATTGTACATCGTACATGGTTAATGGTACATGACTTTATGCAGAAAATTATTATCTTAGACTTTGGTTCGCAGACCACACAGCTCATCGGACGCCGTGTTCGTGAGCTCAACACATTCTGTGAAATCATGCCTTACAACAAGTTCCCAAAGGACGATCCAGACATCATCGGTGTCATCCTTTCGGGTTCGCCTCTCAGTGTATATGCTGACGATGCTTTCCACATCAACTTTGATGAGATTCGTGGTAAGTACCCAATTCTCGGCATCTGCTATGGAGCACAGCTCATGGCTTACACATTCGGAGGAAATGTTGAACCAGAAGGCACTCGTGAGTACGGACGAGCAAACCTTGAGTTCATGGAAGAGGGCAATCCTCTCCTCAAGGATTTTGCCCCTAATAGCCAGGTGTGGATGAGTCATGGCGACACTATCACTCGTCTTCCTGAAGGCTTCCGTGTCATAGCTTCTACTTCAACAGTTAAGTACGCTGCATACGCAGCCAACGATGAGAAGATTTGGGGTGTTCAGTATCACCCAGAAGTGTTCCACTCTATTGATGGAACTCAACTTCTCAAGAACTTCGTGGTTGACATCTGTGGTGGTAAGCAGGACTGGTCTCCAGCTCAGTTTGTGGAGCAGACCGTTAATGAACTTCGTGAACAAGTAGGCGATGATAAGGTTATCCTCGGTCTCTCTGGAGGTGTTGACTCATCAGTAGCTGCAGTTCTTCTCAATAAGGCAATCGGTAGCAACCTCACTTGTATCTTTGTAAACAATGGTCTTCTCCGTAAGAACGAGTTTACGGATGTGCTTCGTGACTACGAATGTCTCGGACTCAATGTTCGTGGAGTAGATGCTTCTGAGAAGTTCTATTCTGAACTTGCTGGAGTTCATGAACCAGAGCGTAAGCGTAAGATTATCGGTGCAGGCTTCATTGATGTGTTTGAGGCAGAAGCCAAGAAGATTGAAGGTGCAAAGTGGTTGGCACAGGGCACTATTTATCCAGACCGCATCGAATCACTCAATATCACAGGTAAGGTAATCAAGAGTCACCACAATGTAGGTGGACTTCCTGAGAAGATGGGACTCAAGCTTTGTGAACCTCTCAAGTGGCTCTTCAAGGATGAAGTTCGCCGAGTAGGTCGCCAGCTTCAGATGCCAGAACATCTCATCACTCGTCATCCATTCCCAGGACCAGGACTTGCAGTCCGTATTCTTGGTGACATCACTCCTGAGAAGGTTCGTGTTCTTCAGGATGCTGATGACATCTTCATTCAGGGACTTCGCAACTGGAAGACAAAGCTTTCTGGTGAAGAAGCTCGCCGTGTGCTTCAGGCAGGTGTTCCAGCTGATATGAAGGACGGTGAAATTGAAGTTTCTCTCTACGACCAGATTTGGCAGGCTGGAGCAATCCTCCTTTCTGATGTCAAGTCGGTAGGTGTGATGGGAGATGAGCGTACATACGAAAATCCTGTTGCTCTTCGTGCCGTAACATCAGCCGATGCTATGACTGCCGACTGGGCAAAACTTCCATACGAATTCCTCGCAGAGGTTTCTAACAAGATTATCCGTAATGTCCGTGGAGTAAACCGCGTTTGCTACGATGTCTCTTCAAAACCACCTGCAACTATCGAGTGGGAATAATACAAGACCACAATATCTTGATATATGAAAAGGGCAAGGAAAACGAAAATTCCTTGCCCTTATTTTTTATAATATATAAGTTGTTTAATCCTTATAATAATCGATGTTTTCCTTTGTCAGGAGTTCGATGCTGACATAGTGGAGAGGCTTCTGGGAGATGTTGAGGACACAAGCATTGAACATGGAACGGAAACAGTTCAATCCTTGGTCGTATGGATGCTGAGCAATGATGAAGTCGCACGAACCATTCTTTATGCATTCCACATTTCGTATTGTTGCCTCATAGCCAAGAAGTGTAACGTGTGCATGGTCTGGTTTTTCTGTGCGGAGATAGTCACTCACAAGGTGAATGGATGAGTTGAAGGAGAGTCCTGTTATCACTTCTGGATGATCTGCGAAGAAAGTGCGAAGGGTCTCGTGAGTACCTTCCTTGTCGTATGCATATAGGTTGACAGTGAGAATCTTACATTGTGGACAATGTTCCTTCATATATCTGCGGAAACCATCTTCTCTGTCAAGCTGCTGACGTGATGCCACACGACCTTCACCAAGCACTTTGAAGAGGGCGATGTTCTGAGGTTTTCCTGCTGTAGCCATACGGATTATTCGTCCTGCAAACTCACCACTTCGGATAGAGTCTTGTCCGTAGAAGGTGACAGGCTTGAACTCTTCCCAGTATGAGTCGAGTAGGGCGAAAGGAATGTTGTTTTCGTTGAGTCGTCCTACAAACTGTTTCATGATGTTGTAGTTGAATATAGGACCAACGATAGCCACATCTGGATGTGCTTCAAGCAGATTGTTGCATTCCACCTTGAACGACTCGTCGTTGAATGGGTCATAGTGGAAAATCTTGAACGACACGTTGAAGTCTGTGAATCGTCGTGTTCCTTCGATGAGTCCATGCTCTACACGAGCCCAGTAGCTGTCCTCAGCATGAAGAGGTAAGATTGCTGCAAACTCAGAAGTCTTCTTCTGTTTTGCAAGTGCGCTGTAGTAGTGGTTTGGGTGAAAGTCGATTTCGTCGAGCACTCGTTGCACCTTCTCCATGCTGAGAGGTGACACGTTGGTTCGTCCGTGAATGACACGGTCCACTGTTCCAACTGAGACTCCTGCCAAGTCTGCTATGTCCTTAATACGGATTTTTGGCTTAATATCCATTCCTGTATGGGGTACCTTAAAATAATACTGTTGAAGTGAGATTGGAAAATAACCATAAAGGTTATGCTAAAAACTTTTGCAAAGTTACTTTTTTTTGTTAATACTCACAAATAGAAAAGCAAAAAAATAGCGTAATGTTTCTTTTTTGTAAATTATTTGAATAAAATGCTTTACCTTTATCAAAAAATAACTATATTTGCACGTTATTTAGTGTAAATACATCCTATAACTATAATTATTATGGCAAAAATCGTAACAATGGGCGAGATTATGCTTCGCCTCTCTCCAGAAGGAAACGACCGTTTCATTCAGTCAGAATCATTCCGCATCATCCCTGGTGGTGGTGAAGCTAATGTGGCAATCAGTTGTGCAAACTATGGTCATGACTGCTATTTCATCTCAAAGCTTCCAAAGCATGAGATTGGTCAGATTGCAGTTAATGCAATGCGTCGTTATGGCGTGAACACAGAGTTCATCGCTCGTGGTGGTGAACGAGTAGGTCTCTACTATGCAGAAACTGGTGCAAGCATGCGTCCATCAAAGGTTATTTACGACCGTGCTCATTCTTCAATCGCAGAGGCTCAGCCAAGTGACTGGGACTTCGACAAGATTTTTGAAGGTGCAGACTGGTTCCACTGGTCAGGTATCACTCCTGCTATCAGCGATGCAAGTGCAGAATGCCTTCGTCAGGCTTGTATCTGTGCTAAGAAGCATGGCGTGAAGATTAGTGTTGACCTCAACTTCCGCAAGAAGCTCTGGACATCAGAAAAGGCTATCTCTATCATGCGTCCACTCATGCAGTATGTTGATGTATGTATCGGTAACGAAGAAGATGCAGAACTTTGTCTTGGTTTCAAGCCAGATGCTGATGTTGAAGGTGGTGAAACTAATGCTGCTGGTTACGAAGGCATCTTCAAGCAGATGAAGGAAGAGTTTGGTTTCGAGTATGTAGTAAGCACACTCCGTGAGTCATTCTCTGCTACTCACAACGGTTGGAAGGCTCTCATCTATGATGGTAAGGAGTTCTACCAGTCAAAGCGTTACGATATCAACCCAATCATTGACCGTATCGGTGGTGGTGACTCATTCTCAGGTGGTCTTATCCACGGTCTCCTCACTAAGCCAACTCAGGGCGAGGCTCTCGAGTTTGCAGTTGCTGCTTCAGCTCTCAAGCACACTATCAATGGTGACTTCAATTTAGTTTCAGTAGAAGAGGTAGAGGCTCTCGCAGGTGGTGCAGCCAACGGCCGCGTTCAAAGATAATTAAAAATTATGGCAAAGTTTGATAAATTTCAGGTGATGGCAAAGATTGCTGCCGCACCAATGGTACCAGTATTCTATCATAAGGACGCTGAAGTGGCAAAGCAGGTAGTTAAGGCTTGTTACGAAGGTGGTGTTCGTGCATTCGAGTTCACAAACCGTGGTGATTTCGCACAGGAAGTGTTCGCAGAACTTTCAAAGTTCGTTGCCACAGAGTGCCCAGAACTTGCTCTCGGTATCGGTTCAGTTGTTGATGCTCCTACAGCAGCAATGTACATGCAGCTTGGTGCAAACTTCGTGGTTGGTCCACTCTTCAACCCTGATGTAGCAGTAGTATGTAACCGCCGTTGCGTTACTTACTGTCCAGGTTGTCTTACTCCAAGCGAGATTGGTAAGGCTCAGGAAGTAGGTTGCGACTTCACAAAGGTATTCCCAGGTGATGTTGTTGGTCCAAACCTCGTTAAGGGCCTTATGGCACCAATGCCTTGGTCAAAGATTATGGTCACTGGTGGTGTTGCTCCAGAGGCAGAGAACCTCAAGTCTTGGTTCAAGGCAGGTGTGTTCTGTGTAGGTATGGGTTCTAAGCTCTTCCCTGGTGATAAGGTTAAGGCACAGGATTGGCAGTATGTTACTGACAAGTGCAAGGAGTGCTTTGACATTATTGCTGAGATTAGATAAAAAAAGACCCACCCCTGCCCCCTCCCTAAGTGGAGGGGAATAGATACTGGAATAAACTTGGAGAATCCTTTATGAGGGTGCTTTATGTTGTTGTGGTAGAAAAGAATATGGGGTGGTTCTCAAATCGTTTATTCATAAAAGTATTAATTAATAAATTAAAAAACACCCACTATAACTCTGCGGGGTAGTTTCTGGCTTTGCTCAGTAACTACTCCCCTCCATTTAGAGAGGGGCAGGGGTGGGTCTTTATTATGGCAATTTCAAATCTTCAGGTTGCTCGTGCTGCATATCAGCCAAAGCTTCCTAAAGCACTTCAGGGTCCAGTAAAGGCTGTTGAAGGTGCTGCTACTCAGTCAGTAGGTAATCAGGAGGAGATCAAGGCTCTCTTCCCTAACACTTATGGTATGCCAGTCATCACATTCGAGGCAGGTGAGAAGGTAGAACTTCCTGCATTCAATGTTGGTATCATCCTTTCAGGTGGTCAGGCTCCTGGTGGTCACAATGTTATTTCAGGTCTCTTCGACGGTGTTAAGTCTCTCAACCCAGATAACAAGCTCTATGGTTTCATCCTTGGTCCTGGCGGTCTCGTTGACCACAACTACATGGAGATTACTCCAGAACTTATGGATCAGTATCGCAACACTGGTGGTTTCGACATCATCGGTTCAGGTCGTACTAAACTCGAGGAGACTTGGCAGTTTGATAAGGGTATCGAAATCTGCAAGGAACTGGGCATCAAGGCCGTTTATACCCTCAGTGGCACTAAGGTACCTGCTACTACCCTCAGTAGCAAGACTGGCATCTATGTCATTCAGTACAACAACGGTTCAAGCAAGGTTGTCACCATCCGATAATCTAAGAACTGAACAACCGTTCTGATAGACAGACTACGGATATTGACAAACGAATAACTGAACAATCATAGTCTTTTAGACTATCATTCACCCCATAAATGCTCCAAGGCAAACGCTTTGGAGCATTTTTTTATGTACGCGCGCGCATATTATCACTTCTTTTTCGTATCTTTGTACCCAAATTTGCTATGCAAAGTGGCATTATCCCTACTAACCACACCTACAAAAATATCAATTATGACAACAAAATTGAAACTTGCATTAATCCTTCTGGCAACAGTCTGCCTTTCAAGTTCTGCTTTGGCAAAGAACGGGACCAGTGCAAACCATACATATTTAATCTTCCGTCCTGAGGTTGCCAACACCTTGGCGCATCCCGCCAATGACGGTCAGACCACCCGCGCCAGCATCGCTACAGGTTCGCTCAT
>CALBJW010000096.1 GCA_937893145.1 uncultured Prevotellaceae bacterium
CCTGCCACTCTTCCTTCCATTCGCCAAGTCCCATTGTGCAGATGCGAATGCCCTTGAACTGGTCGTAGTCGCCGAAGTTGACATTGAGGAATGTGCCGTATGGCAGACCTGTGGCGAGGACATGTTTCACGATTTGCTGAATGTATGGAGTCATGGCTGAGAAGTCGGCATCAGACTGTGTTCGCTGGCTGGAGAAGGCGATGCTTGGAACGCTCTTGATGGTGCCTTCGATGGCGATGCCTACGGTGCCTGAGTAGTGGGCATTGACGGCTGCATTATCGCCGTGATTGATGCCTCCAATGACGAGGTCGGGAGTGGCAGGTAGGAGTTTCTCGAACGCCATCTTGACGCAGTCGTCGGGTGTGCCTGAGCATGACCATACGGTCACACTACCCTTTCCGTCGGTAGCTGCCTCCTCACGAATCTTCTTGATGCGTACGGGGGTGTGGGCACTAATGGAGAGTGATGCTCCCGAGCGTGCTGAGTCGGGAGCCACAATGAATATGTCTGCCAACGGACGCAGCATCTCTGCCAAATCATTTATTCCTTTGGCTTGGTAGCCATCATCGTTTGAAAGAAGAAAAAGCATATAATTGTTATTTTTGTTTTTGAATTAAATCCACCATCATTCGTGCTGCTCGTTGGCTTGCGCCTGGACCACCGAGGATGGTGTTCAACTCGTCATAGTCCTGGAGCATCTTGTCGCGGCGTGAACCTCCGGGGAGGATGGCGGCAAGCTGGGCTGTGAGATGGTCGGGCGACATGGCGGCAGCAACGAGTTCAGTGACTGCAGGACGGTCGAGAATGAGGTTGACGAGTGAGATGTACTTGACCTTGAGGAAGCGGCGAAGGAAACTGAAGATGTGGGCAGGACGCATGTAGTAGCACACGACCTGTGGGGTGCCTATGATGGCGGTTTCGAGTGTTGCCGTACCTGAGGTGACGAGTGCTGCCGTTGCCTGCGAGAGTATGTCGTAGGTCTTGCCAAATTCGATGCGGACATTGATGCCCTTTGGTATGAAGCGGTCGTATAACTCGCGTTCGATGTTTGGTGCTGCGGCAAGGACAAGTTCGTAGTCGGGGAACTGTGATGCTGCCATGAGCATCTTGCTGAGATTGTCCTTTATCTCCTGTCGGCGAGAGCCTGAGAGGATGGCGATGGATGGGCGTTCGGACGACTGTCGTGAGTGCGACTCGAAATGGTCATGAACCGCATCAACACAAGGGTTTCCGACATATTGCACATCGTAGTTGCGTGACTTGAACCACTCCACTTCGAAGGGCAGAATGGAGAAGAGTGCATCGACATCACGACGGATATTCTTGATGCGGTGTTCCTTCCATGCCCATATCTTTGGCGAGATGTAGTAGAACACCTTCGCTATCTTGTTGGCATGAACATACTGTGCTATCTTCAGATTGAAACCAGGGTAATCGACAAGGATGACCACATCGGGTTGCCACTGGCGTATGTCGTCCTTACACATCTGCATGTTCTTCAAGATGGTGCGGGCATGAAGAAGCACAGGGATGAACCCCATGTAGGCAAGTTCACGGTAGTGCTTGACAAGTGTGCCACCAACGGCTTGCATCTTGTCACCACCAAAGAAGCGGAAGTCTGCCTGTGCATCTTCCTTCTTCAAGGCTGCCATAAGGTTCGAAGCATGTAGGTCACCCGATGCTTCACCTGCTATGATGTAGTATTTCAAGAGAAGTTATAAATTATAAGTTAGGAGTTGAGAGCTGAGACCCTGTTGGTAAGGTCGATATAGTCCTGTACAGAAAGTTGTTCGGGTCGTTTGTTGAAGAGTTCGTCAGCCAGCATTGGGCAGTCCTTGCCCACAATTTGCTTCATAGGATTGCGGAGCATCTTGCGACGCTGGGTGAAGACGGTCTTCACGATGCGGCGGAAGAGTTTTTCGTCACATCCAAGCGACTCCTTGTTGTTGCGAGTGAGACGGATGACTGCCGACTTTACCTTTGGTGGCGGATTGAACACATTCTCGTTGACGGTGAAGAGGTACTCCACATCGTACCATGCCTGAATAAGTACGGAAAGCACACCATAAACCTTCGAACCGGGTTCGGCTGCCATGCGCTCTGCCACCTCTTTCTGTATCATGCCCGTGCAACAAGGGATGAGTTCTTTGTTCTCGACCATCTTGAAGAATATCTGACTTGAGATATTATAAGGATAATTGCCCGTAAGCACGAACGGACGACCATCGAAGACGGTCTTGAGGTCCATCTGGAGGAAGTCGCCCTCGATGATGTTGTCGCCTAATTCTGGGAAATGGTCGTGAAGGTAAGGCACAGACTCAAAGTCTATTTCCACGACCTTAAATTCTCTGCCCTTCGGAATGATATATTGAGTCAACACACCCATGCCCGGACCAACCTCAAGGATAGGGAGGTCGGGACACGCATCAACAGTATCAGCAATATTCGATGCCACTTTCAGGTCAGTAAGGAAGTGCTGACCAAGAAATTTCTTTGGTTTTACGGAATTTTCGCTTTTCACTTTGCTCTTTTCAGTTTAAAAATGTTACCTTTGCAGTGCAAAGATAAACATTTTTTACTTTACATACGCAATTGGACAATAAGAAATATATAAAAAACACCCTAAACATCGCCATTCCATTCGTACTTGGAGGTGGAATACTGTACTGGATGTACCGAGGATTTGATTTCGAGGTGCTGCGCAGAACATTCTCTTCGGGCATGAACTGGTGGTGGATGATGCTGTCGATGATTCCGGGCATCATGGCTCAGACCTTTCGAGGAATACGATGGAGACAGAGTCTGGAGCCACTGGGTGAGCGTCCAAGCACGATGGACTGCATACATGCGGTGTTCATCTCGTATGCCACGAGTCTCATCATTCCACGAAGTGGCGAACTGACTCGATGTGGTGTGCTGGCGAAGTACGACGGCACATCGTTCTCGAAGGCTCTCGGAACGGTAGTCACAGAGCGTATCATCGACTCGCTCCTCCTGCTTGTCATCATTGCGCTGGTCATGATTTCGCAGTTGGGTGTGTTCCTGCATTTCTTTGAGGAGACAGGCACAAGCATCACGGACATACTGGCTGGATTTACCGCTACGGGATATATGGTCACAGCGCTCTGCCTTGTCATCACGATGGTATTCCTATGGATTGTGCTGCACAAGATAAAGTTCATGGCTCGCCTTCGTGAGAAGATGGACAACATGAAGGAGGGCATCATGTCGCTTCGACATGTGAAGAACAAGCCTCTCTTCGCCTTCTACACCGTAGCCATCTGGGCAGCATATTTCTTCCACTTCTGGATGACATTCCTGTGCTTCGACTTCATGTCGCCACTCGGCTTTGATGCCGCAGCGGTCAGTTTCATCGTGGGTAGCATATCGGTCATCGTACCTACTCCAAACGGTGCGGGACCTTGGCACTTTGCCGTAAAGACTATACTTATATTATATGGCATAGCAGGAGTGGATGCCGAGACTTTTGTGCTGATAGTTCACACTCTGCAGACTGCTCTCGTACCTATCCTCGGCGTGTTCTCGCTAACATGCCTCTCGTTTAGAAAAACAATTAAAACAAAATAGACCTATGGAAATAAAAGAACTTAATCCTCAGATTGTGTGGAAGAACTTCTACGCTCTCACACAGATACCTCGCCCATCAGGACATACAGAAAAGGTAGCAGCATTCCTTGTTGACTTCGCCAAGCAGCATGGTGCTGAAGCATATATCGACGAAGCAGGTAATGTCATCATGACTAAGGCTGCCACTCCAGGATATGAGAACCGTGCCACTGCTGTGCTTCAGGCTCACATGGACATGGTGCCACAGAAGACTAAGGAGTCAACTCACAACTTCGAGACTGACCCACTGGATGTGTATATCGAGGACGGTTGGGTGACTGCACGCAACACTACTCTCGGTGCTGACGACGGTATGGGTGTGGCTGCTGCTATGGCGGTCATCGAGGATGAATCGGTGGAGCATGGTCCTATCGAGGTTCTCATCACTCGTGACGAGGAGACTGGTATGTTTGGTGCTTTCGGCTTGAAGGCTGATGCCCTCAAGGGTAAGTATCTCCTCAACCTCGACTCAGAGACTGAGGGCGAAATCACTATCGGTTGTGCTGGCGGTATGGATGTGGTTTGTACTATGGAGTATCAGCCACTCGGCATCGAACCAGAGAACATGGTGGCTTATCGCCTGAACATCAAGGGACTCTATGGTGGTCACTCAGGTCTTGAGATTTGTGAAGGTCGTGCTAATGCCAACAAACTCATGGCACGCGTACTCTTCGCTACAGTAAACACTCAGCTCGCTTGTCTCTGCACTTGGACTGGTGGCAATATGCGCAACGCTATTCCTCGTGACGGTGAAGCGGTGGTTGTTGTTCCTTCTATGCACGAAGAGAAGTTCCTCGACATCGTTGCTAAGTGTCAGGAGACTTTCGCTAAGGAATACAACGACATTGAGAAGGAGGGTGTGCAACTCACAGCCACTCGTCTTGATGAGGTGCCAGCACAGGCTCTTCCTCTCGACATTCAGGAGAACATCATCAATGCCATCATGGCTGCTCACGACGGTGTGCTTCGCTACTGTCCTACAATGCCTGAACTCGTTGAGACATCGAGCAACCTCGCTATCGTGAACATCGCTGACGGTAAGGCTGAAATCGACATTCTTGCTCGTTCGTCGGCAGACTCAATGAAGACATATCTCTGCAATGGTCTCGTGGCTTGTTTCTCTATGGCTGGTATGCATGTAGAACTCTCAGGCGGTTATGGTGGTTGGATGCCAAATCCAAGCAGCAAACTCGTTGCCATGATGGGCGACATCTACGAGAAGATGTATGGCAAGCGTCCTATCATCTCGGCTTGTCACGCTGGTCTTGAGTGTGGTATCTTTGCTCCAAACTATCCAAACATGGATATGGCTTCGTTCGGTCCTACTCTCGTTTCTCCACATACTCCAAGCGAGGCTTGTAAGATTGACACAGTTGAGCGTTTCTACAACTTCGTGCTTGAGATTCTCAAGAATATCCCAGAAGAATAATAACAACGGCTTATGCTTAACAAAGATAAGAACCTCAAACTATACTACTCCATTAGTGAGGTGGCAAAGATGTTTGATGTGACAGAAACGGCTCTCCGCTATTGGGAGAAGGAGTTTCCTGACTACATCACTCCTAAGAAGGCTGGACGCGGCATTCGCCAATACACTAAGGAGAATATCGAACAGGTGAAACTGGTCATCCACCTTGTCAAGGAGAAGGGAATGACTCTGCAAGGTGCGCGCGAAACGCTCCGTCGCGACAAGGAGGGCACCGGCAAGCGTCTTGAAGTAATCGAAAGACTCAAGCGCGTGAGGGATGAACTCCAAGAAATAAATAAGAACCTGAATGGTTTGGTGTAAAGTAAGTGAAGAGTGAAAAGTGAAAAGTGAAAAATCTCCTACCGGAAGAGAATGACCTCTTGCTCCAATGCGGTAGCAAATTTTTCACTTTTCACTTTTCACTTTTCACTTATAAATTTATATTCTCGCTACTTCCTTTACATCAGGAATCTTTTTGAGACTGAAGATAATGTCATCGACCTCCTTGGTGTCATGGACATAGATAGAAATGACACTTTCGAAGATGCCATCCTTCACCTCTATCTCAAGACGACGGATATTGACATTATGAAGTTGGGAGATAACTTGGGTAATCTGGTTCAAGAGTCCCATCTTGTCAAGTCCCTTCATCTCGATGTCTGCCTGGAACTGCATCTGGTTGCCCATAACCCAACGAGCAGCAAGAACACGATTGCCATGCTTTGCCTTGAGGCCCTGTGCCTGCTGGCAGTCGAGTTTGTGAACAACGATGTGCTTGTCATCGTCGATATAACCCATGACATTATCACCAGGAATAGGTTTGCAACAGTCACAAAGTGTGTAAAGGTTGCGAACAGAATCCTCATTGAGTTCGAGAACCTGCTTTCTGTCAAAGGACGAATCAGCTACAAGCAAGGTATTGGAAGCAGTCTTGTTCTTGTCGCCCTTCTTCCTTCCAAACGAGAAGAGGCGTTTCCATGTTGCTTCCTCCTTCTTGCGAAGAGCATTGATGTCGTTCTGTCCAAGAACAATCTTGCCTTCACCAATAGCAGCGTAGAGTTGTTCTGAGCGAGTGAACTCATGCAGATTGGTGAGTTTCTCAACGACCTCTGTATCACGAACGATGTCATTCTTCTTCAAGAACTCATCGAGCATAGCATCGCCCTTCTGCAGATTCTCCTTCTCTTCACGACGGAGAACGGACATAATCTTTGTCGTTGCCTTGGCTGTAGTGGCAATGTCCAACCAAGAACGCTGAACATGTGCTGCCTTCGAGGTGATAATCTCGACCTGATCGCCCGACTGAAGGACATGACTGATTGGCACGAGCTTATGGTTCACCTTAGCACCAATGCAATGTGTGCCGACAAGTGTGTGGATGGAGAATGCGAAGTCGAGTGCTGTGGCTCCTGCTGGCATGGTTCGTAACTCACCCTTTGGTGTGAAGACAAATATCTCCTGTGCAAAGAGGTTGAGTTTGATGGTGTCGAGGAAGTCCATCGCATCTGGCTGTGGGTCGTCAAGTATCTCCTTGATGGTAGTGAGCCACTTGTCAAGTTCGTTCTCACTTGCCTCCTTGCCCTTGTCTCCTTCCTTATATTTCCAGTGGGCGGCAAATCCCTTTTCGGCAATCTCATCCATGCGCTGAGAACGAATCTGACATTCTATCCATTCGCCCTTATTTGACATGAGAGTGACATGAAGTGCCTGATAACCATTTGCCTTAGGACGGGAAATCCAGTCGCGAAGACGGTCTGGATGCGACTTGTATATCTTACAAGCAGCAACATAAATGTCGAAACATTCGTTGAGTTCGGTAGAGAGGTCGTGTGGTTCAAAGATGATACGAACAGCAAGGATGTCGTATATCTCCTCGAAAGAAATGTGCTTCTTCTGAATTTTTCGCCAGATGGAGTAAGGCGACTTGATGCGTTGTTTGATGGTATATTTTATGCCTTTCTTATCGAGTTGAGCTCGGATAGGAGCGGTGAACTCATCAAACACGGTATTACGCTCTGCCTTGGTAGCCTCAAGTTTCTTGATGATTTGAGCATAGTCATCAGGATGTTCGTACTTGAACGAGAGGTCCTCGAGTTCGGTCTTGATGGAGTTGAGTCCGAGTCGATGTGCCAGCGGAGCATAAATATAAAGTGTCTCACCAGCAATCTTATATTGCTTATTGATTGCCTGAGCGCCGAGAGTACGCATATTGTGCAGACGGTCGGCAATCTTGATGAGGATGACACGAATGTCATCACTCATTGTGAGAAGAAGTTTCTTGAAGTTTTCTGCTTGTTCAGATGCGTGTTCTCCAAAGATACCACCCGATATCTTTGTGAGTCCATCGACAATCTGCGCAATCTTTGGTCCGAACATGTTAGCTATGTCCTCAACGGTGTAGTCTGTGTCTTCAACTACATCGTGAAGGAGAGCCGAACAGATAGATGTGGAACCAAGTCCTATCTCGCTGCACACGATTTGTGCCACAGCAAGTGGATGCATGATGTATGGTTCGCCCGACAAGCGACGCACACCCTTATGGGCATGGCGGGCAAAGTTGAATGCCTTAGTGATAAGGTCAACCTTCTTGCGATGAGGAGAGGCAAGATAAGAATCGATGAGATGCTGGAAGGTCTGCTCAATGAGCTGTTCTTCTTCTGCCTCGTGGGTTAATATCTTTTCTTCCATAAGCAGAGATGATTAAACTATTTTACACGAATTGTTGCACCAGCACGGATATTATCGCCCTTGATGCCATTGAGTTTTCGAAGATTAGCAACGGTTGTACCATTGCGCTTTGCAATGCCTGAGAGAGTATCACCACTCTTGATAGTTGCATTCACAGGACGCTGGCGTGATGCACGCTGACGACGAGAACTGCGAGAGTTGCGACTTGCTCTGCCACGATATGTTGGTTCTTCTGCCTGTCTTGCTTCAACATCATCAGTTACAGCACGACGCACTTCAGAAGAAGAGATGTCTCCTCCAAGTGATGTGACAAGACTGTCCTCATAAACGATGTAGTCGTTGATGCGGTCTGATGGCAAAGCGAGTACATAACCTGCAGGGATGATATCCTTACGATACTGAGGATTGAGCGCACGAAGTTGGTCAACACTGATGTCACACTTTGATGCAATCTGAGTGAATGGCACCTCACGCTGAACAACAACTGTATCAGCTACTTCTGGGAGTGTTGCCTCATGTGGCACAATGCCATGTTCGCAGTAGTAATTCATGATGTATGTAGCCGCGATGAAGGCAGGAACATATCCTCGTGTTTCGCGTGGAAGACGGTTGTAAACGGTCCAGTAGTCTGCACCTTCCTTGTTTCCATTTCTTGTGAGTGCCTTCTGGATATTGCCCTCACCACAGTTGTATGCTGCAATGGCAAGTCCCCAGTCGCCAAACATATCGTAGAGGTCGCTGAGGTAATGTGCTGCAGCCTCTGATGCCTTGTACGGATCACGGCGTTCATCAACGAGTGTGTTCACTTCAAGTCCATAACGCTTACCTGTTGTTATCATAAACTGCCAAAGACCTGCAGCTCCTACTCTACTTGTTGCAGAAGGACGGAGTGCCGACTCAATGACTGGAAGGTAACGAAGTTCGAGTGGGAGTCCGTAGCGTTCGAGTGCTTCTTCAAAGATTGGGTTGTAGAAGTTTGATGCACCGAGCATTGTGGCTACCGAACCACGCATACTGATGTACTTCTCGATGAACTTACGAGTGACATCGTTGAGTGGCATCTCGATAGTTGTTGGGATGCGTGAGAGACGACTGATGATAAGAGAATCGTTAGCAGAGAGTTCACGAGCGGTTCCAGTACCAGGAGTGAGGTTGTTCTTGTTGTTGTAGTCGTTCATCAGTTCCGATTCACTAATAATCATTCCTTCAGGAAGTTCAATGACTTCTGTCTTACCGCCATCTTCTTCGACAGTAATCACATTCTGTGCATTGAGCGATGAAGACGCAACAGCAAGAAGTGCTAAGAGAGTTATTTTTACATTTTTCATATTCGAGATATGTTATATCATTATTAAATTCTAAAAATCAATCGAGCATTGCAGACCAAAAGAATTATTCTTCAGAGGATTTTTCGAAGCCATGTACCGATTGCCATCATTGAAGACCGATGGCTTGACCTTGAGAGAAAGGTCGGGACTGATATCAAAACTGCTAAGCTCGGCATCAACATAAGCATCAATGATACTAAGTGCATAGACGGCAAGAAGACAATAGAAACTCATGTCGCGATAACGGCGATAGAAGTCTTTCTTCCTTCGGAACACGTCTTTGAGATGTTCCATGTTGCTTTTTACATCATACGATGGTGGAAGCCAACTCTCGTACGAGTTAGTCTTAGGATCATCATCCATTATGTCGATATAAGCCTGTGAGTAGTCACGGTACATGTTGTTGTTCCATGACAAGGCATAATAGCAACCAAGGAAGCCACCATATACGATAGGCAACTTCCAGTATTTACGGTTGTATATCTGTCCTCCACCAGGGAACGCGATGGCAAACCAAAGCGACTTCTTTGGGTCTGGAATGAAGACCTTCTTGATTGGTGGAGCTGCATAAACTGAATCTGCCATCAGACGACCAACCGAAATCGTAGTGTCGAGCATCAGCGAGTCGATACGAGCAAGAGAGTCTTTTGCCTGTGCAAGAAGAGCAAGTTGCATAGAGTCGAGTTCCTCGCCCAGACTACTCAAAGTGACGGAGTCAGGGAGGTGCTGTCTATGCTGCTGTGCTCTTGGTACAAGCACTTCCTGTGCTGCAACCTCAATGGTACTGAGGCTGAAGAGCAGGACAAATGCCAAAAGACAATATTTCAGTTTTGCTATATTCATTATTTACTTAAGAAGTTCGAGGATAGTACGAAGTTCGTCTGCAGACTTGAACGAGAAGGTCATCTTACCACTTCCGTTCGATGAACAAGACATCTTGACATCACGACCAAGCTTGTCGGCAAAGGTCTTACGGATGTCCTCGTATTCGGTTGGGAGTGTTGCAGACTTAGGAGTCTTCTTCTCAGCAGAAGTCTGTCCTCCTTCGTTCATGTTCTTGATGATTTCTTCAACCTTACGAACGGAATATCCATTCTGCTGAATCTCGTGGAAGAGCTTGACCTGCTGCTTTGGGTCCTCAAGTGCAAGGAGAGCACGAGCATGACCATTGTCAATCTCATGGTTCTGGAGAGCTACCTGAACTGGTGCAGGGAGTTTGAGGAGACGAAGATAATTGGCTACTGTAGCACGCTTCTTGCCTACTCTATCCGAAAGTTTCTCCTGTGTGAGGTGGTAACAGTCGATGAGGTGCTGGTAAGCGAGTGCAATTTCTATGGAGTTGAGGTCCTGACGCTGGATATTCTCAATAAGAGCCATCTCCATCACATTCTCATCATTTGCAGTACGGATGTATGCAGGGATGGTCTTGAGTCCTGCCAACTGTGAAGCACGCCAACGACGCTCACCAGCAATAATCTGGTAATGTCCGTTCTCCATCTCACGAAGTGTGATAGGCTGGATGATTCCTATCTCAGCAATAGAGTCGGAAAGTTCCTGAAGTGCCTCTTGGTCGAACTCACGACGAGGCTGGTTTGGATTAGCCTCAATGAGTGCGATTTCTATTTCGTTTATTGTTGATGAGCCCTCAGTACGAACTGTCTCTGTGGAGATGAGTGCGTCAAGTCCACGACCAAGAGCATATTTTTTCTTTACAGCCACGTTGTTCTAATTGAATTTAGTGTTATAAGATTTTTGTTAAAGGTATCGTTTTTTATCGTGCATCGATTTCCTTTGCAAGGGCGATGTAGTTCTTTGCTCCAGCCGATGTTGCATCATAAAGAATACAAGGAACACCATGCGATGGGGCTTCAGAAAGTTTTACGTTTCGTGTGATGACTGTCTTGAACACAAGTTCCTGGAAGTGTCTCTTCACCTCGTCGTAAATCTGATTTGCAAGACGGAGACGAGAGTCGTACATGGTGAGGAGGAATCCTTCAATCTCAAGATCTGTGTTGAGCTTTGACTTGATAATCTTGATTGTGTTGAGGAGTTTGCTGATTCCTTCAAGGGCAAAATATTCACACTGAACAGGAATGATAACCGAATCGGCTGCTGTGAGTGAGTTTACTGTGATAAGACCAAGTGATGGAGAACAGTCGATAAGAATGTAATCGTATTCATCAATGAGTGCATCAAGCATACTCCTAAGAACCATCTCACGCTTCTTCTTATTGAGCATCTCGATTTCTGCTCCGACAAGGTCGATGTGACTTGGAATGATGTCAAGACCATCTATATCTGTGGTGTAGATTGCTTCGTGTGGATCGATATTATCAATGATACAATCGTATATTGATGTGTCAACTTGCTGTATGTCAACACCAAGACCTGATGATGCATTTGCCTGAGGGTCGGCATCTACAACAAGAACTTTCTTTTCGAGTGTAGCAAGACATGCTGCAAGATTGATGGCTGTTGTTGTTTTTCCTACACCACCCTTCTGATTTGCTAACGCAATAATTTTACCCATATTTATTGTCTTCTTTTTATTATTTCATTCAATTCATGTGCAAAGTTATAAAAATTACGTGGAACAACAAAGTAATTTCGTGGAACATTACAAGTTTTTATATTTTTTATGCTTTCAATCGGGAAAAGAGAATATGGTTTAAGGTAAATTTGTGGGTAAAAAGGTTGTCAGGAGGTATAATTAAAAACTTGCGGAAGAATGAGGTCAAACTTGCGGAAGAATGAGGCCAAACTTGCGGAAGAATGAGGCCAAACTTGCGGAAGATTGAGGGCAAACTTCCGTATGTTTTTTTGAAGAGTATTAGAAATTAATTTCTAATGCATTTGAAGAGTAAATGTACATAAACAAAAAAGAGAACCTCAATTTGAGATTCTCTTCGTGTGGGCGTTGACGGATTCGAACCGCCGACCCTCTGCTTGTAAGGCAGATGCTCT
>CALBJW010000097.1 GCA_937893145.1 uncultured Prevotellaceae bacterium
AGCGAGTGCAAAGGTACAACCTTTTATGATAATGGCAAAATGTTTTTAAAGAAAATTTAATAAAAACATTAAAAAAGATTGGATATAAGGATTAGAGAGCAGATTATACACAAATTAGAGAGGAAAAGATGTTCTGCAAAGAAAATGTTTGATTTGACAAAAGGAATTAAGGATGTTGATGACATGAATTTACTCCTTATTATATTATAGGGTAGAGAGAAATTAAAGATGAGAAGTTATTTTTTTTCAATAATTTGAATAATTAGCGAGATATTTTGTATTTTTGCAAGCGAAAACGATAACAAAAGTAATAATAAAATCAACAAACAACTAAAACCTAATCAAATTTACGATTATGAAAAATCTGAAAAAGGCATTAGCAGGAGTGATGATGTCATTTGCTGCAATAACAATTCAAGCCCAAGATGTAAAGATCACTTTACATCCTGACAAAGCAGAAAACACAATTCCAAAAGAGATTTATGGACAGTTTGCCGAACACCTTGGCCGTTGTATATATGGAGGAATCTGGGTTGGTAAAGACTCAAAGATCCCGAATGTAGAAGGATATCGCAAGGACGTGTTTGAAGCGTTGAAAGCACTTGAAGTGCCAGTTATGAGATGGCCAGGAGGTTGTTTTGCAGACGAATACCACTGGATGGACGGTGTTGGACCACAGGAGAACAGACCTCGATTAGTTAACAATAACTGGGGAGGAACCGTCGAGGACAACTCATTTGGAACACACGAATTCCTCAATCTTTGCGAATTGCTTGGTTGTGAACCTTACGTTAGTGGTAATGTAGGAAGTGGTTCACCAGAAGAATTAGCAAAATGGGTGGAATACATGACAAGCGACAGCAATAGCACAATGGCTGAGCTCCGCAGAAAGAATGGCCGTGACAAGGCATGGAAAGTAAAATACCTTGGAGTAGGTAATGAAAGCTGGGGATGTGGAGGTGAAATGCGTCCAGAATATTACAGTGACCTATACCGTAGATATGCTATTTATTGCCGCAACTATAGTGATAACAAACTTTACAAGATTGCTTCAGGTGCAAATGCTACAGATACAAACTGGACCGAAGTTCTCATGAACAGAATCGGAACTGGAAGGATGAGCGGTTTGTCAGTCCACTACTACGCAGTAACAGACTGGGGCACAAACCCTGATGGATCGGGCAGAAAGGGTTCTGCTACCCAATACAATGATAAAGAATATTATAACATTCTTTGCCAAGCTCTTCGTATTGAGAGATGCTTGCAAGATCACATGAAAGCAATGGACAAGGTCGATCCAAAGAAGAAAGTTGGATTGTTGGTTGATGAATGGGGCACTTGGTTTAACGTAGAACCAGGTACAAACCCAGGATGGCTCTACCAGCAAAATACAATGCGAGACGCCGTTATTGCTTCATCATCTCTCGACATATTCCACAAATACACAGACCGAATCAAGATGGCAAACATAGCACAGGTAGTAAATGTGCTTCAGTCTATGATTTTGACAAATGAGAAAAACCCAGAGGACCCTTGTGTATTGACACCTACATATCACATTTTCAAGATGTACAATGTACATAAAGAAGCAAAATATATCCCTGGTGATATTGAATGTACAAAGCTCAACGTGAACAACGGAGAGGAGATTTCACCTGTAAGTTTCTCTGCAAGCCAAGACAAGAACGGTGTTCGTCACATTTCTTTGAGTAACTTAGATTACGACAAAGCTCATACTATTTCCGTAAGTGTGGAAGGCATGAAGGTAAAGACTGCTACTGGCGAAATCATCACAGCAAAAAACATCCACACTTATAATGACTTTGGCAAAGACAACATTCACCCACTTCCTTTCAAAGATTCAAAGGTGAAGAATGGTCAAATTATTGTCACACTCCCAGCACATAGCGTGGTAACACTTGCCATAAAGTAATAATTCAACAACCTTAACAATAAAGGGGCAAGCAGATATCCGCTTGGCCCTTTATTATATTATTTTGTGAAATCAACAAGAATTCTGAACACCTTACCAGGGTTTTCACTCCACCATTTAAGCGTTTCGAATGCTTCTTCAGGTCGAATAACCTTAGTGATGAGTTCATCCGTTGGACATGTTCCTCGTTCAAGATAATGAATGACAGCACGGAAGTCCTGTGGCATAGCATTGCGTGAGCCTCGAATGTCGAGTTCTTTTTGCACAAAATACTTTGTTTGGAACGACACCTCACTCTTTGCATAACCAATGCAGACTACTCTACCAGTGAAACTCACCTCATCGACAGCCATTTGGTAAGTAGGAACACTACCCACAGCCTCGATTACAACATCAGGGCCAAACCCACTTGTTATCTCGAGGAGGCGCTTATGAACATCCTCAGTTTTCGTGTTAATTGTATAAGAAGCACCCATCTGTTTTGCAAGAGCAAGCTTTTCATCATCGATATCAGCAGCAACAACTGTTGCGCCGCGAAGAGAAGAACGGACAATAGCACCCATACCTACCATGCCACAACCAATGACCATTACGACATCAATATCTGTAACCTGAGCACGGCTAACAGCATGGAAACCAACAGACATAGGTTCGACGAGAGCGCATGTACGAGGAGTAAGAAGACCAGCAGGCACTACCTTTTCCCAAGGAAGAACGATATACTCACGCATAGCGCCATCACGCTGAACACCAAGTGTCTCGTTATGAACACAAGCATTAACGCGACCATTACGGCAACTTGCACATTTACCGCAATTAGTATATGGGTTGCAAGTCACTGTCATACCCACTTTAAGACCTTCTGGCACCTCACATCCGAGGGCTTCAATAGTAGCACCAACCTCATGTCCTGGTATAACAGGGTTCTTAGCCATACCATTGCGTCCCATGAATGTATTTATGTCCGAGCCACAAAAACCGACATATTCGAGTTTGAGGAGCACTTCATTTGGTGCAAGAGTTTGAGGCTTTTCGATGTCAATTATATTGCATTCTTGTGAATGCGTAATCTGAATTGCTTTCATTCTGACATATTTTTTATATAAGGTAAATCAGGGAGATTGTCAAAACCATAGAATCTGGCTGCATTCTCACCGAGGAATAATCTCTTTTCTGTTTCTGTAAGTTCGGTTGATTTACAGATAAAGTCGTATGACATCTTATAAGTGATGGCAGTAATAGTACGAGGATAATCACTACCCCACATCAATCTATCCATGCCAACCATATCAGCAGCTTCCTTAATGCTACGCACCGCAGATGGATAAGGATAGAACTCAGAGTTGTAAAGCCAAGTAATGCCGCCCGATTCTACCATCACATTCTTGCCCTCACGACAAAGCAAAATCTGCTTGTGGAATATAGGAGTAGTAACCATTCCAAAGTGACCAATCGCAACTTTTAGTTTAGGGCATTCGTGTATTACCTCTGCCATCTCTGCAATCTGCTCTTCACGTTCACCCAGACACATAGAGAGAATCATGCCTTTTTCCTCCATAAACTTAAACATCGGCATCATTGTGAAGAGCGAATCCTCTACGCGATGACCAGGAATTGCAATGCCTTTGAGTCCGTTCCCATAACACTTGCTTGCATCTTGCTCATTGAATGCCATTCCCATACAGAAGAAACGGCCAGGATGCAGCTTTTGAACTTGCTGCAGATACTTGTTCTGATTGCCATCAATAAGTTCTTGAACGACAACAGCTCCGCCAACCTGAGCATAATCCATATTAGATAGGAATATCTCTGCTGTATTCTTTCCATCAATCATGAAAGGCGGGAGCATCTGCACCTCCTCATCAAAGAAGATAGAACGCGAAGCATTTCCATCCATAGTACGGATGGTTTTGCCACCAATCTTAGTATCTTGTCTTAGCCACAAATGGCTGTGTGCATCAATTATCATGAGTTTGCCCAACTTACACGTTTTTGTTCACCAATGATTTCCTTCACCTCTTCAACAAGAGTCCAGTCAGGTTCGCTATTAGCCCACTCAATGTTACGCTTCACATTCTCAGGATTAGCAGACGAAAAGAGTGTACCAGCAATGCGAGGATTGCTTACAGAATACTGGATTGCGAGTTTTTCGATAGGATAATCTTTTGCAGCACAATGCTGAGCAGCCTTAGCACATGCCTCGACGAGAGGTTTTGGTGCAGGATGCCAATCAGGCACGCCACGCTTACTCAACAAGCCCATTGACAATGGAGAAGCATTGATGACACCAATACCCTTCTTTTCAAAATAGTCAAGATAATCAAGGAGTTTGTCATCGTTAAGGCAGAAGTGGCAGAAGTTGAGCACACTTTCAACCATACCCTCAGGAGTATTATCAATAACATACTTGATGTTTTCGAGCTGAAGGTCAGTAATGCCGACATGACCTACAACACCCTTGTCACGGAGTTCTACAAGAGCAGGGAGTGTTTCCTCACATACCTTCTGCAAACCTCCAGGTAGAGCCGCTTGAAATTCAATGTCATGAACATTGATAAGGTCGATATAGTCGATGTTGAGGCGTTCCATGCTCTCATACACGCTCTCTT
>CALBJW010000098.1 GCA_937893145.1 uncultured Prevotellaceae bacterium
GCCGATTTCCTTCCATTCCTTCTGGAGCTGCAGCAGCTCTTCAGTGGCTTTCTTCCAGTCTTCGCGCTTCGCAATGGCTTCGGCCTTCAGGCAGAGGTCGATCTTCTTGTTGTAGTTCTCCGACTGCTCGTCCCTAATCGCACCAAAGAATTCTTTCTTGGCAGAGTAGAACTGGTCGATTTTGCCTTTGAATTTGACCCAAATTTCCTCGTTCACTTCGCGCGCCACGGGTCCGATTGTCTTCCACACCTTGAGGAGCTCGTCGAGGTGGGCGGTCACGTCGTTCCATTCTTTGGCGCTCTCGGGCTTCTTCTCGGTCAGCTCGTCGGCTTTGTCTATCAGGGCCTGCTTGGCCAGCAGGTTCTTGTCGAACTCCTCTTTGCGTTGCTCGTAGTATTCTTTTCTGCGCTCGTCCACCTGGTTGGCGGCGGCACAGAAGCGTTGCCAGATTTCTTCGTTCTGCTCCGTCGGCACGGGTCCTATCTCGCGCCACTGTCCGCGCAGGTCTTGCAGCGCCTTAAAGGCCTTTGTGATGGAGGGTTCCATAATCAGCTCCTCGGCCTTCTCGCACAACTGTATTTTCTGTTCCAAGTTGCGTTTCATATCCAGGTCGCGCAACTCCTTGTTGATTTTCACTTTGTTGAAGAACTGCTCCAAGAGGAAGTGGTAGTTCTGCCACAGGTCGTTGATGTGCTCTCTCGGGATCTCGCCTATCGCCTTCCATTTTTCCTGGATGGCATTGAAGTCGTCGTAGGTCTTCTTCAAAGGCTCGTCTTCTTTGTCGATAAGCGTGCGCAGCTCTTCAAGGATCTGCTGCTTGGCTTCCAAGTTTTTCTGTTTCATAGCCTCTTGGGCCTCTTGATATTTTTTCATGCGGCTGCGGTAATTGTCGTAGGCCTTGTGGAAAGCCTCGTTCACAGGATCTTCGAGAGGAATGTATCCGTATTTCGTATAACTGTCGAGAGCACGGCGACCCTTTCCATCGGCATAGTCCTGGAAGTTGTCAGGTTGCTCGAATGCGTTCTTGCGAAGAGCCTCCCACGCCTTGTCTATATCGAAGTTGCGGATGCCTTTCAGATAAGCGTCGGTGATGAGTGAGGCACAGTGGTCGCCGATCATCTCTGATGTGAAACTGTTCCAACATGGGAAGATTGGCAACCATCCACCCTGCTTGTACTTCGTGACAAGCGACTGTATCATCTCGCCATTCTTCTGCGGACTGATGAGTGCAAGCAGAGGATGGAGCGCACGGTAGGTGTCCCACATCGAGAAGTCATCGTAGTAGTCGCTCTGGGTGAGCGTTATGCCGAAGTCGCGGAGCGAATTGCTGTTTTGTGTTGCTCCGTTCGCAAAACGAGGGTAGTCGCCGTTGCAGTCGCTGATGATGTGGGGAAGGAACGATGCTCGATAGAGCGAACCATAGAACATGCCGAGAGCATCGGGGTCGGACGACTGGATGCGTATGCGTGACAGATGAGAGTGCCAGATGTCGTTCAGTTCGCTGTGAGTGCGGGTGAAGTCGAAGTGTGGAATCTCCGACTCAAGGTTGCAGAGTGCGTTGTCAACTGATGTGAAGGACGATGCCGCCTTAAATACCACCTGAGGGTTCTTTGTCTTGAACTTGAGCCAAAGGGTTTGTTTGTCGATATGGCCGTATGACTCGAGTTGGTCTTCTGGGAAACGCATCACAAACCATCCGCTGAATCCTGCCGCTTCGCCCCATCCCTGATAGATGCGGTGTACTGGGTTCTTGCCCCATACGATGTGGTTCTTCTCCTCCACACCGATGACACCCTCGCCCTCATCACTGTTCACGCTGACTACGAGGTATGCGGAATCAGCACTGGCAAAGGTGATGCGGAAGATAGCGCTGCGGCTGCGTCCTGTCATCTCGATCTGAGTGTGTGAGTCGTCGAGCAGAGCAGAATAGTAAGTAGGCGATGCTGTCTCGTTGCTGTGCGAGTAGTGCGACGAGAGGTCGGTGAGGGAGTCTGGTCGGCAGTTGGTTGGGAAGACCGTAAACGAACCATAGTCCTGTGTGCAACCACCCACTATCCAGTGCGAACAACGGATGCCGCGAATGCGGTCGTGCTCGTAGAGGTATGGACATACACCCTTTGCCTCAGTAGCCGTAGCGGTCTGAGGAGTCCAGAAGTTCATGCCGTTAGGTTCAAGAACTGCTGGCAAGGTATGCGCATACTCCTCCGTACCCTTGCCGAACCGTCCTGCCGTGCGGGTCTGGCTTGCTGCCGTACCCACTCGGGTGTCGATATACTTGAGATAGTCGATGTCGGCATTCTGTGCCATGCCCATAAGGGCAGGCATGAGAATGAATAGGGAAATGAGAAGTATGCGCATAGATTTTTCAACTTTCACAAGTTTTCAACTTGCTCAGTTGAAGAGTGAAAAGTGAAGAGTGAAAAGTGAAAAAATTCCTTCCGGAAGAGAAAGTCCTCTTATTCACTTTGTCATTTAGGTGAAGCGAAAACTGCTCTTGCACCAAGGCGGTAGCAAATTTTTCACTTTTCACTTTTCACTATTCACTTACAAGTTGAGCTTGCGAAACTTGTATTTTACTCCACAAATATACTCCTTTTTATTCTAACAGAACGAATGTTGCTCACTTTTTTGTTAAACTTGCCCATAAACTTGTTTGTTTTGGCATCAAAAGGTACATAAAACACTATTTATTTTGTACCTTTGCCCACATGAAACGACATATTATTCTTTTAGCATTTATATTTTCTATGTGCCTCGATACGTTGGCACAAGTTCTGATTAATGAAGTGATGCAGTCGAATGTGGATTGCATTATGGACGAGAGGAATGAATTTCCTGATTCATGGGTGGAACTGTACAACACCCATACTGCTGCCATAACTCTCAAGGAATATCGCATAGGACTGACTCCCGACCCTTCGGAAGCATACGCGCTGCCCGACCGTTCTGTTCCTGTTCGTGGTTTTGAACTTGTGTATTGTGACAAGCTGGGCGAAGCATTGCATGCTCCTTTCCGACTTGATTCGGGTGAAGGCTGTTCGGTGTATCTTTTCAAAGGCACACAACTCGTCGATAAGGTCGAGATGTTGCCTAAACAGCCAGCACCAAATGTGGCTTATGGAAGGATTACGGAAAACTCGAACACTTGGGGGTATCAGGTGACACCAACTCCTAAGGCGAAGAACTGTAATGAAATAGCAAAGGGCATACTGCCAGAAGTGAGGTTTAGTGTGCCTGGATTCGTTACCGATGGAACAGACAGGGTGAACCTCGAACTGCAACTGGATGGCGATGCTCCACAAGGTACTACCATTCGCTACACGCAGGATGGCACGGAACCAACGGAAAAGAGTGCTCTATATACTTCGAGCATTATCATCACAAACAATAAGGTGGTACGTGCAAAGGCATTCTGCTCTGGCTATCTCTCTCCTCGTTCCACTACTCATTCTTATATATATCATCCGCGAAAGGTGACACTCCCTGTTATATCTATAGTCACAGAGCCACGCTTCTTCAATAGCACACAGATGGGCATCTACTCTGGTGCGACATATTCTGATGGCAAGAAGAACTACGAACACAACTGGCGTCGCCCTATCAACCTTGAGTATTTTGTCAAGGGGGATGAGGAGAGTGTGATAAATCAGTTGTGCGAAACACGTATTCAGGGCAATGCTTCACGCAGTTGTCAGGTTAAGTCGCTTGCTGTATATGCCAATAAGCGTTTCGGAAAGAAGAAGTTTAAGTATGAGTTCTTCCCAGAACAAAGACCTGGAGAGGATGACTTTAAGTCGTTGGTGTTCCGCAATGCCGGCAATGATTTTGACTATCTCTATATGCGTGATGCCATCATTCAGCGTTCTGTGGCACAGAATGTGGACCTCGACTGGCAGGCATATCAACCTGCTATCTATTACCTCAACGGAAAGTACATCGGAATGCTCAATGTGAGGGAGAGGAGCAATGAGGATAACGTCTATACCAACTATGACGGACTGGAAGACATTGATATGATAGAGAATGGGTACGACCTGAAGACTGGAACATGGGACAAGTTCAATGAGTTCAAGGCGTTCTACAATGAACATGGGCATACATGGGATGAGTATGCAGAACGTATGGACCTCGTGGAGTACATCAATCTCATGATTATGAACCTGTATTTCAGTAATGTCGATTTCCCTGGCAATAACATAGTGCAGTGGCGACCTCGCACCGAAGATGGCAAATGGCGTTTCATTGCTAAAGATACGGACTTCGGACTCGGACTTTATGGCTCATCATCTTCGTACAACACCATTAAGTGGATATATGACAATGGTTACGACTCGGAACATGCTTGGGCAAATGGTTCTGATGCCACTCGTCTCTTCCGCAGACTGATGGAGGATGCTGATTTCTCTCGTGAGTTCATTGATCGCAGTGCTATCTACATGGGTGACTTCCTCAATCTGTCTGCTGTCTGGAAACTGTGGGAGACGATGTACAATGCTATAAAGGATGAGTACCCAAGTCATCGCAAACTGGTCAATCAGTGGTGGCCTAACTATACAGATGAACTCAACAAGGCTAAGAGTTGGCTTAACTCACGTCCTAATAACTTCTACAAGTTTCTTGCAGACTACTACAAACTTGGCACACCTCAGAAGTTGAAGGTGTCTGTTGATAAACCCGAAATTGTAGGTGAGGACTTCCGTCTCACCATCAATGGTGTACCTTTGACAAACGCATCTTTCGATGGAAAGTTCTTCAATGGTCGTTCCCTCACTATCAGTTCAGAACCTTCCTCTTCTACCAGCATCACAGGATGGGAATGTATTCGTATCAGCAAATCGGGTTCTGTCACTAACACCCACATTTCGGGTGACATATATGATGTCTTTATGCCTGAATGTGAGGAACTGCGACTCATTGCCCACCTCTCACCAGAAGCTTCCGACATAGCGGAATCCCATACCGATACAGACGGTGAAGCCCTCGACTACTATGATGCTCGAGGCATTCGCCTCCGCCATGTAGTCAAGGGCTTGAATATTGTCCGATTAAAGGATGGAAGTGTGAAGAAGGTGATTAGGAAGTAGAGAGTGGAGATGCGCAAAGAAAGTTACTTCTCCTGTTCCAATATCATGTTAATCAATGCTGTGACATCTTTTACATCAACTATTCCGTCCCCATTGATGTCTGTCACTCCTTCTTTTCCAGTAGGTTTTCTGAGAATAACATTGACAAGTGCATTCACATCATTATAGTCGAGTTTGCCATCTACAAGCACATCTGGCATCATGATGAGTTGCATCTTGTTGCAACGGAAGTTGTTGTCGATGATAGCATTTATCAAACGAGTGCCGTAAGCTTCTACTTTTGAAAGGTTGAGGCTTATGGTCTCTCTGCAAGCAAAGTCCATCAGCACAATGCCAGTAGGTCCCGGCACATAGTCTTCTGCAGTAAGATACTCATACATACGCTTGTTTGTGATGCTGGCATTCTTTCTGTAGCCTGCACTTCCCGAGCCATTGCAGCCTGAAGTGAGGTTGAAACTCCATGCTATGTCACTCTTCTTGGTAACGTAGTGGGTAGTGGTATAGTCGAGCAGTTTCACCATATAGTTCACCTCTTCCTGTACTGCGGCATCGTCTTTTGGACTACTGATGTCTTGGATATAGAGTTGTGCAGAACCTTCATTACGACTATATCCATCCGCACCGTTTACATTTACATAGGCAGCCTTGCTCTCCAACGAACCTGATTCCGACCAGTTGCGCATGAATCCACCCAACCAAGGTTTACCTTCATGGTCGTGTCGAGAGAAGAACAACAATTTTCCACGCATCTCACCCACAGTGAGATCATCACGGAAGGCAGCAATTCGTCCTTTATACTTGTCCTTGTTCAGAAGGTCCGAGAACAATGGAGCATCCCATGTTCCACCCTTGAACACATGAAACAAAAAGAACTCCGAAGGATGCTCGTCGAGGAATGCTATCATCTCGTCGAGCAGAGTCTCAACCTTCTTGTTGACTATGGTTACACCATGCGAATTGTAAAGCTCGCCATCACTTTCGCGAGAAGGACGAATGTCGAAAGCACGAACACCACTATTGTATTGTTCGCTGACCTTTGCTTCTTGTGTTTTTGAAGCAGCGTCACCACCAATGAATCCCACAATTCCTCTCCATCCTTCACCAGTTGCAGAGTCGTGAGTGCCAGGGATTGAGAGCTGACAAACTAACGCATTGTCAGGAAGTAGTTTCATCCAATCTGTTGCTGTCCAATCTACATTTGAAGTGTGTTGTGCCATAGTAACCATAGGCACAAGCGATAGCATCAAAGCAATGTATCTATAAACCTTGTTTCTTATCATCTTCATATTATAATTCAATTTCTGTTTGCAGAGGCAAATCAACAGAAGAACTTCCGATGTGTATTACTGCCTTGCCCTTCTCGATGTTCCAAGCATGTTGGAACTCGTTCCAGTGGCGAAGCTGTTCGACAGGGATGTTGATGCTGATGGTCTTGGTCTCGCCTGCCTTTAGAGTGACACGTTCAAAGCCTTTCAGCTCATACTTAGGGCGTTCAACCTTACTATCTGGACGACCCACATACACCTGTGCCACCTCATCAGCAGTCATGCGACCTTGATTTGTGATGGAGAAAGTCACCTCAATATCTGTACCTTTCAGTTCTGCCTTTGCATCAGCATATCGGAATGGAACATACGACAAACCATATCCGAAAGGATACATTGGAGCAACGTCCTTGCTCACAAACCATCTGTAGCCCACCATGATGCCCTCAGTGTAGTCTGCATCAGCCTTCTGCTCCATCTTGCGTTTACTGTTCTGACCGTTGTCCACAAGTCCCACGAACACATCAGCTTGCTGAGTCTCGCTCTTCTGAGGATACACACCAAGAGCATAAGCAGGTGAGTCTTCAAGTTTCACAGGAAGGGTGAAAGGCAACTTGCCCGAAGGCGAAACCTTACCTGTCAACACATCAGCAAGAGCATTGCCACCCTCCGAACCGTTGAACCATGAATATACCAAACTGTTCGACACCTTATTCATTACTCTAAGGTCAACAGGAGCACCAGCTACCATCACACTCACAATCTTAGGATTGACTGCTGCGATGGCTTCGACCAACTCGTTCTGGTAGAATGGGAGGTCGATGTCTTTACGGTCAGAACCTTCGGTCTCCACCTCTCTGTTATCACCACCTATGAAGAGGATGATGTCTGCATCCTTAGCTGCAGCCACAGCCTCCTCTCTAAGTGTCTGCACATTCTTGTTCCATTCAGTAAGGTCAGGGTCATTTTTCTCACCCCATCTGCGACGAGGCTTAGGTTCGTAACCCTTCACATACTTTATCTTTGCTTTGCCCTTGAGTGCCTTCTGCAAACCTTCGAGTGGAGTCACCTCGTACAAAGTCTTAACACCAGCACCCACACCACCTTGTGCCATAGTGCGAGTAGCATTGTCGCCCACCACAAGGATGTTCTTCATCTTCTTGCTGATAGGCAACAGACCTCCCTCATTCTTCAGCATCACGATACTCTTGCTTGCCACGTTGTAGGCAATGGCTTGAGTCTTAGGTTGGGAAGTGATTTGTGTGTTTGCCACATCCTTTGGAACTGCAGGAATAGCAAAACGCACACGGAGCAGATTGCGAACCTTAGCGTCGATAACCTCCATAGGCACAGCACCCGACTTCACCGAGTCGATGAGAGCCTGTCCCATGAAAGTGTTGCCTGGCATCTCAACATCCAAACCGCCGATAGCAGCACCAACAGTAGAGTGTGTGCCTCCCCAGTCCGAGATGATGATGCCCTTGAATCCCCATTCGTTTCTGAGAATCTGGTTCTGGAGCAGAGGATTCTCTGAAATCCAATGTCCCCACACCTTATTATATGCTGCCATCACACCATAAGCATTTGCACGCTTCACAGCCATCTCGAATGGAGTGAGGTATATCTCTCGCATGGCACGTTCTGTGATGTTCACATTTACATATCCACGCATGTTCTCTTGATTGTTGAGGGCATAATGCTTCAAGCACACCGCAGCCTCATTGTCCTGAGCACCAAGTGTATATCCTACAGCCAGTTCACCACTAAGGATAGGGTCTTCACTCAGATATTCATAAGTGCGTCCACCTGTAGGTATTCGCTGAATGTTCATGGCAGGACCAAGTATCATGTCCTTACCACGAAGACGAGCCTCGATAGCCATCGCCTTACCATATTCGTATGCTATGTCCCTGCTCCATGTAGCAGCAAGAGCCGAACCGGTAGGGAAGAAGGTTGCTTTGTCTGTCTCCCACTTCAGTGGAGTCCACGAGTGAGGTTCCATTTCCTCTCTGATGCCAAATGGACCATCAGCATATTCAATGTCGGCAATACCGAGTCGTTCAATGCCAGCCGAAGAGAACATATTCTTGCCATGCAGCATGTTCACCTTCTCTTCAAGAGTCATTCCCTTGATTATTTCCGTAATCTTTTCCTCGTTTCTCAGCAGAGGATTGCTTTGTTGTGCTGCAGCCGACATGCAGAAAGCTAAGGCTGCAAGGATGGTAGTTCTTAGTTTCATAGTAAGAAAAAGTTATTTTACATCTTTCCGATATTTATTCTTATGCCAAGATATGCCATTGGACCATGTACTGGTCCCCATATCATTGTGGTGTCAAACTTTGGTCCCCAAGGGTCTTCATATCCGATGATAGGACGCTTCTGGCGGAAACCTGTCAGGTTCTCACCTCCGAGATAGATGGAGAAGTGTCGAAACCATCGGGTGACTTGTGCGCTCAACTGTTCGAAGGAATGGAACTTCTCGTTCCATGATGCCGAACCGTCGGGCATGGTGTAAGGACGTGGCATTCGACCTCCACCATTGAGTTGGAGTGTGACATCAAACTGCCACAATCCGAGTGGGGTGGAGTAACCAAGCGAGAGGAGCCCCTTGTACTTATTAGTAAGGGGTTTTGTGAGGAGCATTCCTCCGTATGTTGCCTTCACAATGTTGCGACGATAGGCTGCAGTGAGTGTGAATCCCTCGAACACGGGATATGTGGCATCAATCTGGAACACATGCGAGAAACTACGTTCTCCGTTAGAGTCATAGACCATCACACGGTTAGGATTCGTGTCGAAGTCGATGATAGCTTGGTTTAGGAAGTCGGTGTAGTAGTATTCTGCATTGAGACGAATGTCCTTGTTGCCTACAGGGATATTGAACCCTGCACTAAAACCGTAGTTCCATGCTTCTTCCATCCTATTGTGCTGGTCGTACAGACGGCGAGACGATGCGAGGAGATTGTTGTTTTCTGCAAGGATATGTGCCGAACGGTAGCCCTTACCAATTTCGCCACGAAGAGTTATAAGCTCGGAAATCATCCACTTGAGATGCATACGAGGAGTAACGAATGCATCGTAGATGGAACTGACATCACCACGAATGCCTGCCATCGCTATGAATCGGTCATTGAGGTTGTAGGTGTATTGGGCATATAATCCTCCGACCTGTTCGGACTCAAGCAGGTTGTCTTTTCCAAAGTCATACTGTAGGTCTGCCACTTGGTCGAGGTAGTCGTTATTGTACGAGAAACCTGCGGAGAGGTTATGTCGTTTTGTGAAGTTGGTCTCATACATGAGTTGAGCATAGAGGTTGCGTTCCTCCACATCGTAGGTGCGAATGCCGTACATGGCATCCATGTCATGAACCGAACCTGTCATCATTAGGGCGAGGTTGGTGCCGTGTTCCCTATTGAGAACGAAGGCATGCTTCATGTACATCTCGTATCGCTTGGTGTCGATGTTTATCTTGTACGGACCTAAGTCGGGATTGAAAGTGGCATGACCGCCGTGAGTGGTCTGTCCTCCCTCACGAGACTCGCCGAGAAGAGATAGTCCACCGTGGAAGATGTACTTGCTGCCGAGGTATGCCCATCGGTTCTGCAGGTTGTACTGCTGCACATCAGGACGGTCAAGGAATCCATCTTTGTTCTCATCGTGATAACCATAGCTGTCCTCATAGTGAAGGAGAACCTCAGTTGATAGTCGGTCGTTGAGGTGTATGTTTCCATCAGCATTAGCCTCAAATCGGTATTTCGAGTCGCCGTACAGGTTTACAGTCACTCCTTGTTCATCTTCTGGTTGCAGGTACTGCACATTGATTTGTCCTGTGATGGACTCATAACCATTTCGTACTGATGCAGCACCCTTAGAGACCTGAATGCTCTTCATCCAAGTACCAGGAACATATCCGAGAGAGAAGGGCATGGCTGCTCCACGAAAGTTTGGTATGTTCTCCGTGAGCATCTGAACGTATGTGCCAGAAAGACCGAGGAGTTTGATTTGTCTTGCTCCTGTGGCAGCATCGCTGTAGTTTACATCCACACTTGGATTGGTGGTGAAACTCTCGCCAAGATTGCAACATGCCGCACGGAAGAGTTCGGTCTTGTCCACGATGGTTCCGATGTCTGCACCAGCCATGCGTTTCATGCCTATCTTGTTGCCTACCACATGCACATCCTGCAATTCCTTGTCGTCATCGTAGTTTATGGTGTCGTTGTCAAAAACTAAAATATTCCTTGCCCCAACATTCAAGGAAATTGAGGCAAGGATAAGTGTTATTATATATAAGGTGCATTTCATTTCTTATTGACATTTTAGTGCCTTGAGTTCAATCACAACCATTGTGATGTCATCGCTCTGTTCTGTATTGTGGGCGTATTGCTTTATTGCACCATGAACAGATTCGATAATGCCCTTAGCAGAACTGATGTTCTGACTGCGTGCGTGGGCAAGTGCCTTGAGAGTGGCTTCCTCACCAAAGAGCTGGTGGTATTCGTTTTCGGCTTCTGTGACACCATCGGTGTAGAGGAAGATAGCATCGCCAGGATTGAGGGTAGTCTCTTCCTTCTGGTATGGGAACTCCTCAATGACTCCGAGTGCTATGTTTACCTGTGGCTTGGTGTAGTGAGTGTCGGTAGTGCCATCGCTCTTCTTTCTACGTACTACAGGGGCATTGTGTCCTGCATTGCAGTATTCGAGGTGTCCTGTCTTGAGGTCGAGAACTCCGAGGAACATAGTGCAGAACATATTGTGGTCGTTGCCTTGCGAGAGAGCATTGTTGAGGTCACTGATGATAGTCGAAGGGTCATCGTTATGGAGCGACACATTGCGGAAGAGTGCTCGAGTGACAGCCATATAGAGTGATGCAGGAATACCCTTACCCGACACATCACCAATGCAGAAGTAGAGTTTGTCGCCCTGCACGAAGTAGTCGTAGAGGTCGCCTCCTACGGATTTGGCAGGTTCAAGAAAACCATATACATCAAGTTCTGGACGGTCTGGGAATGCTGGATAGAGCTTTGGCACCATACCCTTCTGAATGCGTGATGCTACGTTGAGTTCACTTTCCATGTTTGCCTTCGAGAGTGTCATCTCCTGCATTTTTCTGAGCAGGAAGATGAAGCATATAATCATCACGAGGATACTGCACACGGCAATGATTGTGGTGTCGCGCTTCATCTGTTCCAATCCTCCAAACACTTCGTCCTTTGGACATTCCACACTAATCATCCATCCTGTTCGTTCTACAGGGGCAAAGTAGAAGAGGGCTTCTTTGTCTGTGCCTTCATTGATGTTGGTGTGTCCACTCTCACCATTTCGCATACATATCTCCAGACTGTCGTCTGCCTTGAAGTGGGCATAGTGCTGGATGTCGGCTACGTTTTTGGTGATGTAACTGGTGTTTGGGTGGAAGATGATGTTGAACTTGCGGTCAACAAGTGTGACTACAGCATTTGGATAAGGTGCTATCTCCTTGCACTTATGGCTGAAGGTCTCGGTGTCGATATCTACAGCAAGCACACCGATGAGTCTGCCGCCAAGACCATGTACAGGTACGCTGTAGCATGTTATGACATGGTTGCTGGATGTTTCAGGGAAAGGATTGCACCAGTGTGGCTTGTTGGTTCCTGCTGCAACCTTATACCATTCCTTCTCGCGAAAATTGTTATGCTCACCGAGGTTCATCTTCGTGTACTCACCACTGATACGGTTCAGGTATGGAGCCATACCGTATTGAGCTTTTGATTCGGGATAAAGGAAATTCTCAAAACCGATGGCTATACCGCACACCATAGGGTTGGCATCCATGAACTGGCGCATGATGGTGTAGCACTCTTCTTCGGAAGGGATATAGAAGTTGTTTTGGTCTATCGAGACGTATGAGTTGCCCTCTTCATCACGAGTGGTGTTGCCGAAATTACGACTTGCCAGCGAATAGGTAGCATCTTCTATGCGTTGAAGTTGTCCGTCGATATATGTCTGCACATAGTCTATGTCACGCTCCACCTTCTTGTTGGTCTCGGCAGTTACCTCCTGGCGTGCTATGTAGAGACATATTCCAAAACCTAATGTATATACTATGCCTCCGATAATCATAACGATGAGTGTGAGGTTGAGTATCACCTTCAGTCCTAAGAGTCGTTTCATGGTTGAGTGTTTTATTGGGGGTTATTAGTGTCAATAGTGAGTGGGGTGGTGAGAGTGAGTATGTTCTGTCCGTCTTGGCGCTGGTACTCCACCTTGTCCATGATTTGTTTGATGAGAAACACACCAAGTCCTCCTATCTGTCGTTCTTCAGCAGAGAGACTGGTGTCAACATCGGGAACTTGTGTAGGGTCGAATGGCTTGCCAGTGTCCTTGATTTGGAAGACAAGGTCGTCGGAAGTGGTGTAGGCAGACAAATAGATATTGTGCTGCTCACCCTCTGGATATGCGTACAAAACGACATTACTTAGTGCTTCCTCAAGAACAAGGTTAAGGTTGAAGACCTTTTCAGGTCCCCAACCAAGTGTGTCACACACGTCTTCCACGAAGGAAGGCAGTTTGGTGAGTTCTTCGATACTATTTGTTATTGCCAGTTCTTTTTCCATCGGTATCTTGGCGTTCTGCATCATTATTACCCGTTGTACTGCGAAGGCAGACAACCGAACTTCTGCTTGAACAATCTGCGGAAGGTGTGGTCGTTACCGAATCCTGCATCGTAGCAAATCTGCGATTTTGCCACTCGTCCTTCACGAAGCAGTTTGGCAGCGTAGTTCAGACGAAGATTGTTGATGTATTCGTTGAAGGTGCAGTGAAGCACTTTGTTGAAGTAGTCCGATACATAATGACGGTTAGTGCCAAGCTTCTGGGCTATCCAGTCGATGTTGACATCTGGGTCGAGGTAGAACTGCTTGCGTTCGAGAGCACGAATCTCCTCGTTGAAGTCCATCTTGAAACGGAGGCGAGAGAGTATCTCTTCCCATCTGTCTGTGATGCAAGCCTTGAATCTCTCCTTGTTTGCTTCTATCACATCGGCAGTTGGTTCGCCATTTGCTAAGAGGTTTGTGAATTCAAATATGGCAGAGAGGATGACGATATTTTCACGGTTACGCTTGATTGTCTCGTCCGACTCCATGTCGAAGTACTCATCAAGAAGCATGTCGAAGTATTCGCCTTTCTGCTCTTCGTTGAACGAAGCATAGAGTTGTGCGAAGTCGAGCACAGGATGACCGTAGCACACATTGCCCATATCTGTGAATATGGCTTCGTTGTTCTGCTTCATGATAGCATCGAGAGTGAGATTTCCGTGAAGGAGTGCAGTTGCATCTGGCAATACCTTCATCATCTGAAGGAGTTTGCTGACAGCCTCTCCACCAAGGTAAGGTTCGAGAGCCTGGATGCGCTTCTTCATCTCGTTGTGACCATACACGAAGGTCTCTTCCTCTGGATTAACCTTCAGACTGTGAAGGTTGCGCAACATCTTACCAAGTGCAATGGCATCGATGCTCATAGGACTTGTGCTTTCGTATATCAGTCCGTAGCGGTCGCCTACCATCACCATGTCGAAAGTCATGGCTGTAGGAACACCAAGCACGAACGCTTCTTTAGCCATCGCTACCTCGTGGTCCACATCCGACTTCGATGTGCCTGCAGGAAATACCTTCAGTACGGTGTCTTCTGTCAACTCATATACATCATCCTTTCCATGTACCTTCTTGCATCCATCCACACTAATGTTTGGAAGAGCTTTCTCCACTGTGAGAATCTTGTCGAAACCAGTAAGTGAGAATACATTATATACCTCAGGACAAGCACCGATGATGCGTAGGTCGCTCACCTTCTTCTTCAGCATGAGCATGATGCGAAGTCCCAAACTGGAGATGAAAGTCATTTGTGTAGCATCGATAACGATACTATTCAAACTTCCTTGTTCATCTACAAGTTCCATGAGTTCCGACTGCAGTTTCTGTGCCTCTGCAGCATCTATTCTTCCAGAAATTTCAATAGTCAACTGACCATTATTGCATTTAGAGTGAATTTTCATTTCTTATGATTTGTCTTTAAGTTCAAATGTGATGAATTCTTTGCAAAAATACACAATTTTATTTATATTGCGAAATATTCAGCAAAAATACATAAAAAAGAAATGATGTTCTGCTCTTTTTGTTAGTTCATAACCAGTTTCGTGTCTATTTATTAGCTTGTTTATCAAAAAGAATAGGTTTGCCCTTTTCAAAAGTGCGGAACATAGCATCGAGTTCAGGCGAATCCTCATCGCCGTAGCTGTCAAGTACCAGTTCTGGAACTTCGCCCCTGATGCTGTATGTCCTCACGAAGTGGTGACCAGCCACCATCAACTTACCGTTGAGAATCGATACAGGATAGAGTGTGCCTTGCGAACGAATAGAACCCAATGCAACGATCTTGCCCTTTGAGTCGAGAGCAAAGATATCCGCGGCAATCGCTTCGAGGTTACTGTCCACATTGTTTCCGAAAGTCTCGTGCGATACAAGCATAACATTGTAGCCACCCACCTCAGCGAAGGCGAAACGCGCAGTCTCGCTAAAGTTTTCAGCAAACTCCTTGAAAGTCTCCTTCTCATCAGGTTGTGAGCATCCCACAACCGAGAGAGCCATAAGCAAAGAAAAGATAATCTTCTTCATAATCCTAATTGTTTTTAGTTCATACTTTTGCATACCAGTAGGGAGGGCTCTCAATTTGCCGTCCTCCTCTGTTGCGCTGCAAAGGTAGTGTGTTTTTGCCATACGCAAAAGCACATCCAATGAAAAGATTATGTACAATTTGTGAACTTAAGTAAGTGAGGTTTATTACCTAAGTTTTAGTCTTACTCCCTCACCCATACAGTTGAAAGTCTGACCTTCGCGGTAACCCATCATGAAGGCAGTAGAACGTGGGAAGTAAGCAGATGAATATGCAGAAATCTTTCTGTTTGCTCTTGAAGTACAACCAGGGTCAAGTCGCTTTGCTTTCAAGCACTTTTCCACAGCGAGACAGTAGTACAGGCTTCGGTTGAAAGCAGCTTGTTCGCGTGTCTGTCCTGCTTTGACAGTAGTAGGTGCACTTGCTACCACACAGTCCGCTATCAACAGATACACATCACCATAACTTGCTCTGTATGACAAAGCCTTATTACACCATTGGCGACAAAGTCCAATGTTTCGATACTTATAGTATTGTGCAGCAGCATAGTAAGCGTACTTCGCTTTGGTCGTATTGTCGCTTGCTTTGGTGAGAGCTTGCAGGAAAGCACTTTCAGCCTCTGATGTGTTGCCAGATTTGAGCATACGAGTAGCCAACAACAAAGGAGATTCTTCCTTCTCCTTCTTCTCGCTTTCGTCAGTAGATTTTGTTTCCTTTCCGTTAGAAGTCAAGAAGGTAGCATAATGCTCCTCAATGAAGTCTTGCGAAGCAGCCTCAGGATGTTGACTGAGGTACCATTCCGCATTCTGGCTTGGTCCGCTATATTCATCAACCAGCTTCTGAGCCTTAGCCTCCATAGCAGCAGCCTTCACACTATCATCCCAAGTCACCACACTATCAGTGTAGGCATACTCCTTAGCTTGTTCAAGGAAGTAGTCGCAAATCTCGCGAGTACGCAGATAGTCGTTGATAAAGTCCTCACGAGCAGATTGGAGTTTTGTGCTATCAACAGCAGTAGTATCTTTAGCTATTGCCTCATATCTGTCTTTGTAGCAATCAACAAAAGTGAACAATACAGACCCCGGAGTAGCATATCCAAGACCATCTATACCTTCGTGAAACAGACGGTAAGCAGTCTCTATATCTCTTTTGGGCGCAAAGTGATAGTAGTCGTAAGCCTTACGACATGCTATATCACCAGGCTTAGAAAGGAATTTCTCATCATCAGTAAAGGAATTGAGAGCATTGATATTCTTCTTGCGTTGGTCATATACCTTCATCAGCAAGTCGAAATAATAGTCTCTCATCACAGAGTCTTTCTCCTGCTGAGAAAGGATTTCCATCATGAAAGCACCATGACGATAGAGGTTAGTAGAAGCCAGTGGAGCATGCTCAAAAGCATATCGCCAAGGTTCTACCGCCTTCTTGTAGTTTTCGTAATCGCCTTTACCTCCATTATAACCATCAGAGTAGTATTTAGAATACAACTCAATGCTACGGCGAACCAAGAGTGAGTCTTCACCATGGCCAATGCGGTCTTCCATCTTCGTTCCTTTCAGATTCTGGGAATACGAAAGAGACGAACACATGAAGAGTGCTATAAGGAGTATTATGTTGGCAATTTTATTCATTCGAATCTATATCTTCGTTTTTATCAGTTTCTGTTTGTTCTGTATCCGGTGTTTCTTTATCATCATCATCCGGAATAATCGTTTCAGAAGAATCATCTTTATCTTCTTCTTCATGTATTTCAAGATTCTGAGTAGGAATTTCGTTCCAAGGAATGATTGTGCATGGAGAAATTATCACTTCAACACGCTCTCCTTGTGGAGCAGGAACAATAACATCATAGTTATAGCTCTTACCAGATTCCCAACCATTTGCATCAGGCATCATGATTTGGGCGGAGCAAGTTCTTATTGTGTCAGCATCTGGCACATCTATCTCAAGCTCCACTTTCCACTCAATATTAGATGGCATCGGTATGATGAGACATTCCGAAGTGTACCTTTGTTGATAGTAGAGACTGGTGTCTGACTCCATTACAAGGTCACCAACCTCGTATCCTATATTCTCGCCATCCTCATCATCATAAACAAATGTCCCTTGCTTGATATCGTATTCACATTTTGTAAATATATTCTTAATACGATAAGTAAAGTTCTCATATCCTAATTCCGTATCCTCATTAATACGGAAATTGAATACAAAGCGAGACTTGATATGGCGGAAAACAAGATTTGCACGAGGGTTATCGTAAGTCACGAGATCAGTATTCTCAGCCCAAAGGGCATCAACGAGAGGGTTTCCATCGTATGTCACCTTCCCATCAGCAATACTATCCCAGTTAGCAGCACTATTATAAGGATAATAACCATAGAGATTAAACTGCTCACCAGTCCAGATGTAGATACCATGTTCAGGTGTACCCTTGCCATCGGCATTGTTGGTCACCTTCACATTGTCTCCATCCTCTATAGTATTTCCACTTGTATTATCAAATACATAAACTCCATATATAAGTCCATCTGGCAGATTCGTTCCTTCGAACGCACCTGCTCCTGTCCCTCCAGTATTCGATACACGAACATCTCCAAAGTTCATCTTGACATACCTGACTTCCTGCACTGGAGGTGTAGGAATATCAGGCACATCACTCTGAGAACAGGCGATGAGCGTAAAGATAAGAATTATATATGTTAGATTTTTTATCATTAATATATTATAAATAATGTCTAAGGATTCTCAATCAGTCCATTTGAACCAATAGTGAACTCGAACTCACCTCCATCTTCCCAATCATTGAATTCGCCTACAAGTTCTGCTTCAACATTAGAATCTCCTTTAAGCTTAAGATTCCAAACATAGCTCTTGCCAGAAACAAATACCATAGTATATGGAAATTCCCAATAGTATTCCTTGTTTTCGTAATTTGGCAATCTAAATGTGACCATTCGCTTAGAGTTTTCATCCATAGGATTATAACCAGGACAGACAATACCTTCAGCCCTGTGACCATTATCTCCGTATGGATTTACTGCGAATGGAATAGCATCGCTTACCGGTGAGTCTTCCTCAATTTTAATTACACCAGAGATAACATCACATTTAGTAACTACATTCATGTTAGATGCTTTTACTTCCATGCCAACAAGGTCTTCATCCTGCATTGTTGAGTTTTCAGAATCTGCAGTAATGTTAAAGATAATCTTACTGAACTTATGTCCAAACGTAAGATTAACTTTAGGGGATTTGGAATTACCTTCGCTTTTATTTGCTACAAGTAAATCAACCCCTTTTGTTGCCCAGTTATTTATGGTATAATAGCGGTTGCTGTCGTAATTAATACCTTCTTGATATGGGTAATAACCATAGAATGATAGAACATCAGAATTTGATGGAAATAGAATCTTCTTATCTTCTTCTGTTGATGCCAAATATAAGGTGTCTATTTCTTTGGTCTCATTCTGAACTATCTTCGAAACAGTAAACTGCTCATTGTCAAAATCCTTGTATATCGTTCCTGATTGGCATACGAAGATTCCAAACGCTTCAGTATACGTACCAGAAGCGTTTCTTGAACTAGTAATTGCTAATTGTGAAGATGGAGCATCTGGAGAAGGTGCTCTTTTAACGAGCCCCTCCTCTTCGATGCTACATGATATCAATAGAAAAATGATGCAAATAAAATATATTATGTTGCGATCAAAATGCATACTTTGTGATATTAAGGTTTAAGATCTACAAAACCACCAGGATTCATTTCAACTGGATCCCAATCTTCAATAGTACCAGTTAACTCTGCTTCAACAAGACCGCTACCATAGAGACGAATATTCCAAATGTAGCTTGTTCCTGCAAGGAAAGTTGTAGCGTCGGAATCCTTGTTAGTAACTGAAGGAATTGTCCAAGTGTACACCTTAGGTGCTTCGTCTGCAGACTTTGGCTGTAAAGTGAAAGTAACTTTAGAATTGGCATTTGGAATAGCAGTAGGGCAAACAATAGCTTCTGACCTTGTTCCGTCAGTTGTTGTCTTAAATGTTATGGCACCTTGGTCCACTGTACCAACACTTGTTACGTCAGTGAGGATATTATAAGTTGTAACAAAATTCATTCCATTTCCTGTAACAGTCATTTCTTCAATATCTGCTGGCAAGATTTGTGATTCAGCTTCATTAACAGAGATGTTGAGGATGATCTTGCTGAATTTGTGCTTGAATACCAAAGGGACAGGAACTTTAGTTGAACCAGTTGCAGCATCTGATGCACTTTTCTCAACCGCAGCAGAAACTAAAAGGTCAATAGGGGTTTTTGCCACATTTTGCTGATTCCAGTCATTAACGGTGTATACTCCATTAGTAGAAACGCTTTCACTATATGGATAATAAGCCTTAAATGCAAGTATTGCTGTAGCGTCAGCAGGGAATGGGATTGTATAATTACCTGTAAAATTGGCTGTTTCAAATGTTGTACCAGTCCCTTCAGCCTTGAACTCAGCATTCGTAACTGTCTCATTATCTTTTGTGGTAGTATTATAGAAAGTATAAGGGTCTGCACCCTTCATAACGTAGAGACCTATCTCGTCATTAGTTTCCCATAAATTGTTAAAAGCACGAGTTGCAAGACCTTTGCTAATGTTACACTGAATGTCTGCTGTTACGGTGTTAGCAAACTCTACGCTCTCATTCTGACAAGAGGCAAATGTAATTGCTGCAATTGCTGCTAAAAATAATTTTGTAGCTTTCATATTAGTATATATTATTTGATTTGTTACTTATATTAATTTATGCTTGAGGTTCTGCTGGGGTTTCTTCTTCTCCACCATCTTGTTTTTGGCCTTCTCCACCATCTTGTTTACCATTACCATCAGGATTCTCCAAATCTACTACGTTGTCTTCAATTTCTGCATCGGTCCAATCAACAATTGTACCAATCAAAGTTGCATCAACAAGTCCGTCACCTTTGAGCTTGAGAGTCCATGTGTAGCTATAACCAGATTCGAAATCAATTGTTGCCATAGAACCTGAGTTCCATGTGTATGTCTTGCCATTAGTTAATTTGATGGTAACTACACGAGGTGTTTCTTCTGAAATAAAGTTAGGACAAATGATGGCAGAAGCTTTCTGACCTTTATTTTCAACTTTGAATCCTATTTCTTCAGCAAGAGCTGTCTCGCCCTTTGTGATTTCACCAGTAAGAACATTGCATGATGTCTCTACATTCATACCAGCTGCAGAAACTGTAAGTCCATCGAGGTCTTCTGGCAAAAGCTGAGTTTCTTCACTATTAGCCTCGATATTCAATACAATACGGCTGAAAACATGCTTGAAAGTAAGTCTTACAGTTTTATTATCTTTGTTACCAATCTGTGTGTCTGAGATAAGCAAGTCGTTATTTTGAGATCTGCTTTGGTTTGTCCAGTTTGGAGTGAATACAGGATTCTCTATTGTGACGTCTGATGTGTATGGGTAGTAAGCGTGGAAACTAAGATCATGCTTATTTGAAGGAAATAAGATAGGCTCATTTGTCTCTGCTGTGAATTTGTTTTCTATTCCATCAGTGTCAGTAACAAACTTTGAGTTGAAGTATTCTTCAAATATTTCTTTTGTATCTTCTGCTCCATCTTCTGTTGCAGGAGTGATTTCATTTACGAATACACCAATTGCATCATTTGCTTCCCACTGGTCGTTAAAAGCACGAGTCTTTAAAGAAGAACCAATGTTACCTGTAAGTGTTGCTGCAACTTCATTGTTTGGCATAGCAACATCTTCACTGCTACATGAAGCTATCATGGTAGCAAGAAGACCTAAAGATAAAAACTTAATTGCTTTCATTTTCTTTCGTATTTATTTTTTATTAGTAAATTCTCTTTATTAATACTATGAGTTTGATTCTGGTTCCTCAGTAGGTTCCTCAGTAGGTTCCTCACCAGAGTCTTCATTTGAGTTATCACCAGTACCCTCATTTGAACTATCATCAGAACCATCACCTGTTCCTGCATCAGTGTTTCCACCATCAGATTCTGGTTTTTCTTCCAATTCAAAGTCGGTATCACCTTCAATAGTACCATCACCCCAATTAACGATAGTTCCAATCAAAACTGCATCAACAAGTCCTTGTCCCTTAAGAGTAATATTCCAAGAATAGCTATTACCCTCTTCAAACATTTGTTTTTTGTCGATGTTCCATACGAACTGTTTGCCATTTTCCAAAGTAAATGTAATCACACGAGTTTCTTCTCCATCATTAACTCCAGGGCAAATGATAGCAGAAGAGTACCTACCATCTTCATTTGTATTGAAAACGATTTCTTCAGTATTAACATCTTTCTTACTGTATTTGTCATTAATTACATCGTATTCTACATCTGCGCTCATATTTGCAGCTGTAATAGTAAGGTTCTGAAGGTCGCTATACTGAATCTGAGATTCTGTTGTATTTGCATCGATATTCAAAATAATACGAGCAAATTTATGCTTAAATGTAAGTTCTACTCTTTGGTGATCCTTGTCTCCTGTCTGTGTGTCAGAAACAAGCAAATCCAAATTCTGAGATATACTCTGATTTGCCCAATTTGGAATAAACACAGGACTCTCTTCAGTCACACTTTCTCTGTATGGGTAGTAAGCATGGAAACTAAGTTCGTGCTTGTTAGATGGGTATTGGATAGCTTTGCCTGTAGCTTCCTTAAATTCTTTTGTGTTACCGTTTTCTTCTGTAACAAACTTAGTGTTGAAGTTGCCTTCAAATAATGTTTGTGTAGGTTCTACTCCTTCTTCTGCTGAAGGAATGATTTCATTGATGAATACACCAATTTCATCACCTGCTTCCCACTGGTCATTGACTGCACGAGTCTTGAGAGAAGAACCGATGTTACCTGTAAGAGTTGCAGTTGCTTCCTTGTTTGTCAAAGCAACTTCGTCACTGCTACATGATGCTATCATAGTAGCAAGGAGACCAAAAGCTAAAAATTTAATTGCTTTCATTTTCTTTCTTGTTTTTATGTTGTTTATATTATTTGTTTCTTTTAGAATACACCTCCATATGGAATCTCATCCTCCATTTCTGCTATAACATATATAGAATTAGATTCTACATAAACCGTCCAGCTATATTTTCTACCTGGAGCCAACTTTAGTTCATTTGGCATTGTACAGCTAAATTCTTTTCCGCTAACTAATCTTATTTTTAGTTGACATTCATTAATTTGAATGTTTGGTGGAACTACAGCATTGGCAATAGTACCATTGTCGTCTGTTGATACCTTAAATTGAAGCGTTGTGTTAACATCCTCTCCAACTTCAAGTGTAGTAATATCGCCTGTTTTAATATTATAGCTTATTGGATTGTTAAGGTTACTTAGTTCCAAAGATAAGCCCATGAGTTCTTTTTCATCCATCGTGCAAGTTGGAGACTTCTTCACGTTAAACACAACACGACTAAATACATGATTGAACTCTAAAGTCTTAGTGACTCCTTTGTCTTCGACGCTACCTTCAGTCTTAGCAACATATAAATCGCAACTTGATTCATCTGTTAGTTGATCATTCCAATCTTTAACTGTATAAATCATGTCGTTAATTTCTGGCATCACCCCTGCATCTACATAAGGGTAATATGCATAGATTGTTCCTGTGCCTGTAGTAGGGTAATATAGCACTTTCTGCTCATCTTCATACTTTAAAGCATATTTGGATTTTGAGTCGGATTCTACAGTGATGTCTTCTAAGTTGTACTTAAAATTAGCACTTGAATTGTACAAAGCATCGCCGCTATACATGAATGTTCCGACACTTTTACTTTCATCTATTAAACCACGAGTGCTTATAGCAAACATTTTTACTCCTTTCGCACCTATGGATTCGTTGATTTCAAAATCATTGTTAGGTAATCCTTCACAAGATGTAAGAATCACCGAAATAGCTAATGATAATATGTATATAAATCTTTTCATCTGTTACTGCATTATTTGTCCTGTAGTAGCGTTAATCCATGTAATATGATTATTTGGAGTTATTCCGAATGTAGCTATATTAGCTGGGTCGGTAATTTCATCATGAACAGCTTGAGTACATGTTATTGTTATTGGTAGAGTAGTATTTAATCCGTATAGTGATTGCTCATAATTACCTTTTACTTTCTTGAACTGATATTGTGGACCTAAGTTCAAATCCGTCAAAGAAGGACAATTAAAGAACATTCTATACATATTTGTAGTTTTCGCAGTTTTAAACGATGAAATGTCTATTGATTTAATTGATGTACAGTTTTCAAACATCGAATTAAGTAATTCAACTTTATCTGTTCTAAAACCAGATATACGCAAAGTTGTAAGTTTAGTACAATTCATAAACATAGAACTTAGGTCTTTCATTTGAGGTCCTTTTCCTCCTTTGAAATCCACATTGATTCTTGTAATGTTGGTACATCCCTTAAACATTGATGACATGGTTTGAGCAGATTTGACATCGAATGTTCCTATGTCCATCTTCACAAGGCTTGTACATCCTTCAAACATCGAGCTAAAGTCTTTTACACCACGTGTATCAAATAGTGAAATGTTCAAAGGATTAGGATCTGAAGATGTTCCTGTATTGTTCAATTTAATGCAATTTAGGAACATTTTTGACATATCTGTTACCTTCTCTGTGTTAATAAGCTGTAAATTACTTATCGCAGTCAAATAACGTAAGTTTGCAAACATTTCTGATGAATTTGAGTTGGCTTCAATCTTAACAGAAGATTCTGGATAAATATCAATTATAGCATTTGGAGTATTTGGAATTTCTTTTAATACAGCCCATGCATTAACATAGTTACGTCCAGAAACGCTTACCAATCTTTTTCTTTCATTAGGTATATTAGCTAAACTTTCAGATGGAGGAGTGTCATGAAAATTAATTCTTACAATATTATTGCTCAAGCTTTGCAGCGCACTATTAAACACTGGTCCTGGCAATAATACAACATTATTGATATTGTCCAATCTTGTTGCATATAAATATCCTGGATAAAATTCCAGGTTACCATTGAATGTCTTATTTTTTATATTAACTCCAGATTTATTAATTGTAATATTAGTTAATGGCACAATTCCGTTAGTATTGCATGGGACAGATACATAATACAAATAATACATTTCATTCTCTGCTGGATTATTGCATTCAACAGTAATGTTGTTAGCTCCATCAAGTACATAAGAAGTACTGTCTGTAATGTCTGTAAGAGTGGCGTGATTAATGTTGTTACCAGTCAAAGAAATAGTAATACCTGAAGGATCGTTATCTACCAATGTCTTATCAACTTCAATTCGAAGGAAAACATTAAGTCTATAAAAATAGAAATGCACATCTTCGGAATCATAAGGAATCTTTTCCGAGAGCATTAAATCATAATTCTTAAGACTGGCTAAAGTACCATCTTGATTGGTAAAATCAATAGAAGCTGTCGTTCCTTCCACAACTGATGAGGGACATACAGCAACCAATGTTTCTCCAAAACTGTATCCGGCAGTTTCGTTCGACCAAACAGCAGCGGCATTTGAAGTTTCTGATTCTATTGGGAAGCTATAGTTGAATGTAAAAGAGTTGGTAGAGGTCAAACCATATACTTGTATTTGATCGCCACCCTCCCATTGAGTTTGTAAGCCTTCATATTCATCTTGTACATATGTAGTACGTGTTGATAAATTCGATGAGTTAGGCAAATATGCATTTATGTGAAATTTTGAATCATTTGAAATCTCATGGGACAACACTTCCTCGCTACATGAACTAACAGTCCATGCAGTCACAATGGTAAGGATACCGAGTAAAATGTTGTATATATTTCTTTTCATATCTGATTGTATTTAGAAGTCGTAACGAAGACCGAGTGTGAGCGAGTAGGATGGGTCGCTGATACGCATACGGTAGTTGGTGTAGTTTGAATATGGAATAGTATATGTCATCCACTGAACTCCTGGTTCAACACCGAAGGAGAAGTGGGAGTTAATTCGAAGTAGTATTGGAGACGAGATAGCGAATCCGTGCATGGCATTGCTCAGGTCTGGTCTCCACTGCCAACCTGTTCTGCCTCCAAAGGCGAAGTCCCACTCAAAGTGTGGTGACTTCAAGTTGCGATAGGCTGGTATGAGGTTGAGGGCATTCACTATGATGTCTGCCTGTGCAAGGAGTTGCTTGTCAGGCTTTGATGTGCTAAACGTTCCTCCTGCTCGAATACCAATAAGGTCGTCAAACCATCTTGTATATGTAACCGAAGTGGTGGATATGCGATTTTCTTCGAGGTTGATGTCCTCGTTGGAAGGAAGGAGGGCAATACCACTTGATACGGTAACGCTATTTTTGTTTTGTCCATTGACCATCGATCTTCTGCACTTGAACTTTTCGGAAGGACCATACATGTCAATATTGAAGCCTCCCTTCAGTCCGTAGATAATATCGTATCTGTGGCTGTTGCTTTCAGCAGAGTAGTCTATATCATCGGAAGCAAATGCAACAAATGGTTCGAGGAAAACGTGGGAATTGCTACCAAGACGGAACGCAAGGTTCAATCCTAACTGTCCAAGGAAGGCAGACTTGTATTCAGCTTTATATTTGTTGTGAGCATATCCAATTCCTGCTAATACACTGGCATTGAAGATTCGGTCTGGGTTGTAGCCATCGAAATAGTTCGAAAGACTCAGCATGTAGTCGAGTTGTACGGCATTGTTAACCATATCGCACTCTCGTCTTCCTACATTGTAGTCTGCATAGAGGTAAGAGAGACGGAGGGAGTGCAAGCGAGTAAACTCGTAACGAGCATATAAGCCAGCTGGTATCGCCCAATCGACATCTGTTTTGCCACGCTTAACAATGGTCTGCAGTCCTGTGAATGCACCAAAGCTGATGTGTTCATACCATTGCTGAGGGTAGAGGTTCATGTTGCCTTTCTTGATGTGTCTCTTCTGCATGATGTAGTCGCGAGCATTGAAAGGTGCGCTTATCTTCGAAATGCTATCGAGGATAGTACCTCTTGCCTTGACTTGTTCTGCATATTTGCTCTGCACCTTCAGGATAGAGTCGTTGTACTTTTCTATCTTCTGGTCGGTGGTGAGGGTGTCGAGGAGGGAGGATAGAGTTGAGAGGTTAGAGGTTAGGGTTGAAGGGTTAGAGTTTAGAGTTGAGAGGGTAGGGTTGAGAGCAGACATAGAACCTGCTGCTGTGGACTTTAGGGTACACAGCAAACCGATGAGTAATATGTATGCAATTTGTTTCATTATGGTGTTAAAATCTTTACTTAAAATCTTTTCCACAAATGATTAGTGCTCATTTGAGAGGGTCGTCGCTTGGCTCCTCAAAATCTACTAAAAATCAGTGTTGAAAATCCATGCTAAATGATGGAAATTCTTGTGGAGTTATTTATAATCATTTTATTGTTTTTTACTCATTTTAATTTAGTGAGGATTATCCGTTAGGATTATTAGTGGATTTATGAGCCTTTAGGCGACCACCTTTAATCATCCTCTATTATTTGTTGTTGTGATTTTTGGTTAGGATAAAAATCTTTACTTAAAATCTTTTCCACAAATGATTAGTGTTCATTTGAGAGGGTCGTCGCTTTGCTCCTCAAAATCCACTAAAAATCGATATTGAAAATCCATGCTAAGTGATGGAAAATCTTGTGGAGTTATTTATAATCATTTTATTGTTTTTTACTCATTTTAATTTAGTGAGGATTATCCGTTAGGATTATTAGTGGATTTATGAGCCTTTAGGCGACCACCTTTAATCATCCTCTATTATTTGTTGTTGTGATTTTTGGCAAGGATAAAATCTACGACATTTGCCTTGTTCATCCAACAACCAATTCTCACTAAAAACACCTTTAGGCCCAAAATTAATCAGCATCCCGTAACGAATTCCTGTTAATTTCATATAGGACCAGAGTTGTTTTCGTTGTTCGTCACCAACAAAGTTGAGTGACTTGAGTTCGAGAATAACTTCTCCGAGTTGTGAATCTGAAACTACAAGATCCATTTTTCGTTTCACAGGTGTAGGACGCCCTTTGTAGTATATCGGGAAATCCTCTTGGCGATGCGGGGTGAATCCTGCATCTTCAAGTTCGATGAATAGTCCCGCTTCATAACATAATTCATCGACATTTTCATGCCAATAGTTGTATGATTTGAAAGCACAACCTACTATTCGTGCGAACATACCACTTATCGCCTGCTGGTATTCGGTTTCTGTCATTAATATCTTTACTTAAAATCTTTTCCACAAATGATTAGTGTTTATTTGAGCGGGTCGTCGCTTGGCTCCTCAAAATCCACTAAAAATCGATATTGAAAATCCATACTACATGATGGAAAATCTTGTGGAGTTTTATATTTTTTTCTTTATTGTTTTTTTAAAATTTTGCTGAGGATTATCCGTTAGGATTTTCAGTGGATTTTGAGCCTTTAGGCGACCACCTTTAATCATCCTCTGTTATTTGTTGTTATGATTTTTGGTAAGGATTAAAATCTTTACTTAAAATCTTTTCTGATTGCAAGATCTCTAACCTTTCAGCCTTACATCCCAAACTCTATTTCAATATCATGTCTGGATGTATCTGGTTCCAGTAGTGGGCGAAGCCGTCTCGGTAGTTTTGGTTGAACTCGCCATCAAGCTTGAGGATGTCTATGAAGGTCGGGTCTAATTCGCAGCAACGAATCATAGGGTATCCGAAAGTTGAGAAAACATCATTGTCGGCATCGTCGGGCAGAATGAGTGTTACAGGGTCTTCTTTGTCTGCTTCTGATGGCTCGAACACTTCATCTGGGTATGCCTTTCCGTCTTTTCGGCTCTTGTAGTTCTGGGCTTCGAGACGATGGCGGAGGGTTCCAATCATATAGAGTACGCGAGGGTCGTTACGTGAGAATGTAACTGTGTCGCGAAGTTCGTCGAGTGCATTTTCCCAACTTGCTTTGTCGAGTGCATCGTTGCCATCCTGGGCTGCATAGACTACGACCTTGTTCCAAGGTGATGAGGCTGCGATGGTGTCTCGCACCTCTGGTATGTTCCATCCCTGTGCCATACAGTCGAGGAAGGTCTTCACCTTTGAATATGGATACACATCAGGGAAGAGGTTGTCGGAGAGGTAGAAGGCATCAAATATCTTGTTTGCTTTGACAAGCTGGTTTATCTGTGCCATGACAACACCTTCGTCGTTGAGGTACTCTACATGATAACCGTCGAGGTTGCGTTCATCGTGATTGAGCTTCGTCTTTCCATCTACTCGGATATATGGAGCGAGGAGGGTGATGTCGTTCAAGTCACGCTCTGCATAGCAGTTGGCAAGGTGGTAAGCTGCAAGAGTCCAAGGTTTGCCTGTCTGTTCGTAGCACTCGTGGTCGTTGTAAGCCATCAGTGCTATTCGCTCCAGTTCGCGAGGGCGGTCGCGGAGGTAATCGAACAGATAGTAGTACATGTATGGATAAATCTTATTCTTACCTGCACGGAAGTCTGGCTCGTTCTCGTATCTGTAACATACCTCTTCTGGAGAGAGTGGGCGAGTGACTGTGTATTGGTACTTGATGAATACCTTACGGAATCGTGGCAGGTAGTGGTCGTGAACCATAGCCCAGAAGGGGAGGTTCTTTATCTGTGCTTCCTGCTGTTCGAAAGGTACGGCACTACAGATTCGGCGTATCTGCTGTGCTCGTTCTATGTTGCGGATGTCAAATGCAGAGTCTGCTTCGATACTGTCTGCTATGACGGTCCAAGGGATAATCTCGCTTGTTGCTGCATCTGGGCGGATATGGAGTTTTGAACCTACGTAGCTTGATACGTACTGGGCACGGAGATTACCAAGTGCCTGGTTGCGTGACTTTCCGCCTTCTGGTGATGCTGTACCATGAATCTGGACATTGAAGAGGCGACCAGCTGGGTCTTCCTCAATCTTTCTCAGTCCTTCGATGATATTGTCGAGGGTAAGGCGACCGATGGAGTCTGTCTCATCAATCTGTGCTGAGTTAACCTTGAAGATGAGGTTTACTGCTTCTGCACCGTCTTGTGGTTCTGAATCCAAGTGGCGTTCAAACTTTACCTTGTCGATGTCGATGTCTGGGACATTAAACTCAAGCCATCGCATAGGACGGACAGAGAATCCATCACTGATGGTGATAGTGTCTTCCTTTGCAATGCTGTTGTAGCCTTCAATCCATGAGTATGCTTGTGTAGGGTAACGGCAGTTATCCTTGACAGGCTTTAATACTTCATAGATGTTGAACTGGATGGAATCGCTTCCTCCCATTCTTGCTATGAACTGGGTCTTGTCAACGAAGCGTTCGAGTGAATCGTTGGAGAAGTCAAAACCCATCTTGCGATACTGTGTCTTGCGATACTCAGTACCGTCGATAATGTATGGGCGAATCACCTTAAAGATGCTGTCGCCTAAATTCTTGCTTTGTGTTGCGGATGTAAATCCTTCGTTTGATGCTGTTACTGCTGTAGTGTAAGGTGCTAAGCCGTAACGACACTTAGGGTCTGCATCCTTCTGGTCGATAGGAACGGTAGCCGTCACAATCTTTGTGTCGCCTACGGTGATGTCGCGAATCTTCAGTGTTCGCTTTGCTCTTGCATAGGTACGCGCCAGTGTATCAGAAAGTTGTATGACCTTCGATTCGAGTACGGTCTGGATGATATCCCTTCCGTTGATACCATAGACCTGTTTTGACATACCTATACCTCGTTGGTAGGTGAAGAAGTAGTCGTTGGAGTTGGTCAACAAGTCGCAGAAACCATCGTTGTCTGTGATGTAACGAGAGTCGTACTCTGACTTGTCAATGTCGAGGTCGATTACTGCTCCTGCATTCTGTGCAAGCTTGTTGAAGAGTTTCTGACCTTTTGCCTTGTTGTTGAACACATAGAGTTCACAACCTGGACCAACGGACAACAAGAGGTTGTTGCCAACGGAGTCCTTTACATCATCCATCTCTTTCACAACCTTTATTTGAACCTTCATGACACGATTGCCCTGAGCCAAAGCCCCGGATGGAGCTATGGCACAGAGAATCATGACTATAAGAGTTCGAATTGATCGTATGAATGATTTCGACGGATGCATATCAGTTATTATTTAATAATGTATATGAATGAGAGACCGACTTTGTAAGGGATGAGTGAATAGCCATGTTCGTTGTGCTTCTTACTTGTGTAGGTGTCACCAACATAGTAGCGATGGTGAGTGTAGTAAGCTGCGGCTAATCCACCATGTACCTCCATAGACCAGTGCTGGTTTAGGTAAAAGTCGTATCCAAAGGTAAAACCTCCGCAAAATGCATCTCCCTTATATACTTTACTGCCTACCGTCATGTCGTACATAGCAGCTGTGCCGCTAACGCCGACAAAGAACTTAGACATAGGGCGTCCTAACCAGTAACGAAGTTCTGGAGTAACACCAAGCATTTTTATTCCCATCCAATATGGCTCATAGTTGCCAAATACTGAGAGTCCTACAGATGTACGCTCTCCAACAACGAGGTCAACACCTACATTAGGAGTAAGCAATGCATCCTGCAAAGCATCAGTCTTGACAGATATGATTTGAGCATTCATCGTGAGTGATGATGCTACGAATGCTATTATGATGGAAATGAAACGCATTTATAGATAGGGTGTTTATTAGAATTCGATAACAGGACCGTTAACCTTAACCCATGGAGTGAGAGTTGCAGTAATCTCAATCTTACGTGGACCGTTAACCTTGATTGTGATAATGTAAGCCTTACCAGCTTCGAATGAAGCACCGTCTGCAAGTGCCAATGGGATATCCTTAACGTCTGTCTTTACGGCACGAGTTTTTGCAGGTTCTGGAACAACTTCATCTGTGTTCTCATCTGTTGGTTCAGTAGGAGTTACATCTGGGTTTTCTGGCTCAGTTGGCTCGTCTGGGTTCACATCTGGGTTTTCTGGTTCTGTTGGTTCGTCAGGGTTTACATCTGGGTTCTCTGGCTCAGTTGGTTCTGCAGGTTCTGCTTCATCATGCTGAGTCATTGCGAGACGCAAAACGAACTCCTTCTGTGGATAAATCATCAAGCCAGAACCCAAGTTGATAGGTTCGCCCAATTTGCCGTTCTCAACCTTTGTGTCACATGGCAAAGCTTCTGAATTAAGTGTAAGGTCTGCCTTTGCTTCGCCAGAAAGAACGAGGTGAGCTGCTGGAGTTTCATATACGGTACCACGGTCTGCAATGTTAAGAGTGCAGCTTGTAGGAACATCAAGAAGCTCTACTTTATCAAGTGTCATAGGAATAACAGTTTCTCCTTCTTCTGCTTCAGCCTGCTCTACCTGGAAGATAAGACGAGTAAGCATGTGGTCAAGCTTGAGGTTAGGATTTGACTTCTGTTCTTCCTGACGGAAATAGTTTGCACTGTAAGCTAATGGTTCATCGCTTGTAGCCACACCCCAGATGATGTCTGTTTCACCATCGATAGTGTAGTCAACAGAAACCTTAGTACCATCCTCGTTTATCTTTGCTTCTTCTGAATGAGGATAGTAGCCATAGAAGTCATAGTTGTACTTCAAGAACGCAGGATAGTAGTATCTTTTGCCTTCCCAAGTGATGTTGCTTCTTACATCTACAGCATCGCCAGCTTTGTTAGCCTTGACATTGTTCATGATGATAGCTGGGTCTTCATCAGAATCGTTATTCCAGTTGATAACTGTTTCACCTTCATTGTTTGAAGACTTAGCTACGCAATAAATACCCATGCCTTCGATAGCATCGTTGTTTTCGATAGCAGCACGAGTGCTGAGGGATGGAGCACCTGAAGAGAGAACGATCTCTACTTCGCTGTTTCCTGGAACGAAAGGAACCTGATAAAGGTCATCGCTACAACTTGCAAGAACCATTGCGATTGATGCAAATGAGAGGAAGATTGATTTTTTCATAATTTAATAATAATAAGTTTTGTTTATACTTTTGGTTTTATTTCTAAAGTAAATTTCAAGTGAGGATTTGTCTGTTGATTTTTAGTGGATTTTGAGCCGATAGGCGACCACTATTAATCATCCCCGTTTATTTGTTGTTGAGATTTTTGGTAAGGATTAAAATCTTTACTTAAAATCATTTCCACAAATGTTTTAGTGTTTATTTGAGAGGTCGTCGCGTGGCTCCTCAAAATCCACTAAATATCCAACCTAAAATCTAAACTAAAGTCAAGTTTCTATTTCTTTGCAGGATAGAAGTATTCGTCTGTTTCGATTGTGATGCCGCCACCATCTTTCCAGTGTTCGAGTGATGTGGTGAGGATGATGTCGCTCAAACCATTGACTGTGATAGTGATATGGTAAGAACTGCCTCGTGCAAAAATGGCATCACCGCTCAGCTTTACTGGTAACTCCGCTCTGAGCTCTAATGGCTCACGGTCTTCACCCATAGGGAAGAGGTATGTGATGAAAAGTTGATAGCTCTTTTCATTTGGATTGACAAAGAGTGCATCACCAAGAAGGGCTTCTTTTGCGCTCTCGCCTTCTGTATGAAGGGTGAAAGGTTCGAAATCTTTCAAGAGTGGTTTGCCATCTTCTGATGGTTCGTCGTTCTTTACCTTCAAACTCAATTCTTTTGTAGCATTGTCCCATGCTACGATGCTTTCTGGAGTGCGAAGCTTGTCGTCGTTGTAGGCAACAGTGAGTTCGCCCTTATACTTGGAAACGATGTTGATGTCCTTGACAATCATACCTTCTGCATTGGTGTGACCTGGTACAACACCGAATGTGAATCGGGTGAGAAGGTGCTCCATGTTTATGTTTGGAATGATGCCAAGACGTGATGTCTTTGCTGAATAGCCTCTTGAGTTGTCGAGCAATGAGTCGGCTGATGTCTTGGTTGCCTTACCTGCCAAAAGGTCTTGGCTTCCGTCTATGGTGAAGTTGACTACCTTTGTAGTGTCGCCACTGATCTTGTTTGTGATTACAGGATGACCTTCAGCAGTATATTCATTTGCTGCATCGTCGATGTAGAACAAAAAGAAGTCGGAACGAGTACCGTCTGTTGGGTAATACTTCTTTTCGTGTCCGTTGTACGACTGGTAGTCTAAGTACCATTTGCCATCATTTCTATATACAGGGCGACAGAAGCTTGTGCCGTTGAAAGGTTCGCCGAGTAATTCCGAATTGGTATATCCCCAAACTGGCTGGTTCTTGCCAGGAACATTGGTCATGAGGAGATAGAGATTTTCTGATCTCCATTTGTTTGTTTCGGCGGTTGTTCCACCTACAGTACCTGTACCACGAGTCTGCGATACGCTTGCAGACGAGAAGTTGAGCGAGAGGTTGATAGCATCCTTGTTCTCGCCTTGCTGCTCTATGTCAAGTTCTGACTTACATCCCACAAGCAGTATTGTGAGAAGTGCTGAGATTGTGTATTTTGAAATATATTTCATATATAAATATTGTTTCTTGTCAATAGTCTTCTTCGTCTCCACCGACTTCAATCTTGTTGTCTATTCCGTCGCCATCATCGTCTGTAACCCAACTCTTTAGGTTGAGGGTAGCAGTGATTTCCTGTGGTCCATACACGCTAATAAGAATGGTGTAGGCATGGCCTGCAAGGAATGGTTGGAAACTGCCACTCGCCAAGTCTTGATACTTGATGTTGTATGTCACATCGTTCAAGGAGTATGGTTCGTGGTTCAGTGTTATCTTTCCGTTTTCATCGGTTTTGAAGTCGAGGAAGTCGATTGCCATTCGAACCTCGTATTCATCAGCAGGAGGCAACAAGATAGGTTTTCCAAGATTCTTGATGGCTGTTGATGATATGTGGAACTGTGCATCCTCATCTTTATATGTATAAAGTGGATCTGTAGTCAGTTCTTCCCATCCTCCATTGCTTGCATCGTTGGCTCTGATGGTGTCCAGTTTGAGCTGTAGATACTTCATGTTGTTGTCAAACACAAGGAGCTGGTTGCTTTCAACATCTGAGTTGTATGTTGCTGCATCCCATTTGTCGTTGGCGATGGTAAGTGTACCGCGATGCTTAGAACGAATCTTTATCGAGCGTACAACTACCGACTTGAAGAAGTCGTTTCCTTCACCACCTGTAGCACCACATATCTGGAAGTCCAGACGGCTGAGAAGGTGGTTGGCATTGAATATAGGATGAATCTGATGGTGTCCAGAGACGCTGCTGTACAGAATCTCCTGTCCATAGTTCTTCATCACGAGTCTCTGGTCTTCGTTTGGAAGTCTGTTTATTGCTTCTTCAAACTGCTCATCGTTGTGGGAAGCGAAGGAATGTATCACATCCTGCGAACCATCAATGTCGATGTCTATCTTGACCTTGTTGTCGCTTGTGACTTTAAGGGTGTTCTCTAAAGCACAGTCATCGGCAAAGTATGTGAAGAACTTATACTTCCAGTTCTGTCTGTTGAAGTTGTAGTACTTTGTCTGCTTTATACCGTTTTCGTTGACAAACATCACTTGACCATTTCCTCCTACGAGTTTCATTGGCTGATTGTATAGCAATGTGTGCAAGGTGTCTTTTTTCGTGTAATCTGCGTAACCAAGTGCATCAGAACGAGAGAAAGAGTTGTCGGAGAGGAAAGCAAAGGTCTTAAATTCTGCATCAAGCCAGTGCTTTGAGTCAAGGTTGTAGTCGTAGAACACTCCTGTACCTCTTGTGGAAATGCTATATTGTGGGTCTCCAAATACAGGTATAATAGGAGTCGGTGCGTTGGAACCTTCTATTGTGGACAATTCCTTGTTCATATAGGAGTCGTCGTATTCAATATCAGGAAAACTTTCCTTGCATGCGGTTAGCATGAGAAGCAAGCCGCACAATACAAATGGAAATATGTTGTTAAATCTTTTCATCAGTTACACCTTATTATATATATTATATTTCGAGATATATCGTTCCTACATCTTTCCAACGGTCAATGTTGGTGTCATCACTTTCGAGAATACCTTCGCGGGTAATGGAAAGAACATCCTCGATGTTTAGGGTGATGGATTGTGCAGCTTGAACAAATCCTTCCTTATCGTAAGAATAGACGATTGAAGGGGTTTTGGTCAGTGTGTTGTACAGATTGATGCATGCCCTATACATCTTGTGTATGGTTCTGCCATCCTCAACTAATCGCACATGGACATTCAACTGCATTATTCCTGGACCAACAAGTGTGGAACTGTTCATGGCTCGAACAATGCCGGTGCAGGTGAATGTGCTATGCACGTATAGTGGAGCTTGTTTCTCGGTTGACTGGATATAGTCTGGAGTAAACAATGTCTTGTATGTCTTTTCTGTGTTACAAACTCCTGAACCCAAAGTGATTGCCGAACATATTCCCGACATCTCGGCGTGGATGGAGTCAATAATGATGCCTTCGTCCTTCGGGTTAATCTGGAAGTTCACGTTGACAAACTGATTACGAACCTTTATCGAGTCGAACTTGCATACAACCTGTGTTGGATTGACATCTGCTACTGGAACCTCCAAATAGGTTTGCGCGTAGTAAATAGGTGACTCTCCGTTGAGAACGAATTCACTATAAGTGTTTGCATCAACCCATGACATATAGCGTGATAATCGCTCGTTCTGGTCTATATATTTATATGACTTGTATGCCATGATGATTTCATCGGGCATTGTGTACGAAAGACTGTAGTCGGAAGGCAACTGACTTATCAGCTCATCTGAACCTTCGTTGAACGCAAACATTTCGTATTTGCCGTTTCGAAGCCACAACTTGCTGTTTCCATCCATTCCCGCTGATTCAATCTCTTCGATTGGAGAAATGATTCTACCGGTGTTGTTCTTCTCCTTTGCAGTAGTGCTCATTGTGTATCGGAGATTGTTGATTCTTCGGTATGCAAGCACTTTCATGCTGTCGGGGATGTTGACAATATCCTTGCCCCAGTTGTACTGGAAGTCAATGATTGCTCGGTGAGGGTGGTCTGTATAACAGAGCTCAACATACTCATTGCATGATGTGGCACAACATGCGATGGCAAGGAGGATAAATAAATGCTTAATTCTTCTCATCCTTCTCCTCCTTTCTTTCTTCTGCAATCTTCATGTAGTATTCAAGCTCTTTTATAAGTACGTTGCGGAGCATTACGCTTCCGTACAATGTCTCACGGTCATGCTTTGTCTGCTCCAAAGCATTGTTGAGAATATAGTAAGAGTATGAATCCTTAGGATATGTGGCAAGCTTTGCTTCTGCTTTTGCTATCACCTCGTTAAGTGGTTTCACGAGTGTTAAACTGTCGCGCGCCTGATTCTTATTACTGATTTTTCTGTATCGTTCGTTCTCACGTTCCTGGCGCAATGTCTCATGATAAGCAAAACGCTCTGCTCCGTAAAGCACTTTCTTGTCAACAGAACGGAAACGATAGACAAGACTTACATGTACATCCTGCAACATTGGGTATGGCAACACACGCCAGTTGCGACTGCCTGTGTAAGAATAGCAGGCAGACTCGTCGATGTATGAGTACTTGTCGTATCTGGTAGCTGTGGCACCAGCCGAGATACCTAAATCAACATCAAAGCCACTACCATCTATTTGCTTTGTGATTGGTAGTGTCCATCCATAACTGATACCGAGAGATGCTGCTTGACCTTGTCTTCCCGTTCCTCCAACGGCGAAGGAATACTTGTTGTAGGCTGCATAGATGCCCCAGTAGTATGCTCGCCAGTCGCGAGGGTTCTTCACATAGAAAGAGGAGAGGTATCTTCTGCGCAGATAACTTAGCTCACGAGGAATAACGCCGATGGTAGTATCTTTCTCGATGTTTTCAACTGGTGGGATGTTGGCATTTTCACGGTTACCTGTACGCCAGTATTTGCGGAATTCACCTTTCACACCTGATGCATTGAATACGTTTCTTGGTTGAACAGTATGGGAGGTGTTCCAGTTGTATCGTCCAGAAATAAGAAGGGAAGTGTAGTTTCTCTGTCTGCGATCGAAGTCAATTTCAACCCCAATGTTTGGAATTGTCAGGGTTAAATCGATGAGATTTGTGTGAAGCGAGAAAATCTTGTGGAAAGGACTCTTTACAGAATCAGACTGCAAGTTTGTGCTTTGCTTTGCTGATTGAGCAGCTATGTCGCCACAGAATATGGTATTTGCACACAAGAAAAGAAGAAGTAGCATTACTCCTTTCTTATTTAATACATTTATGATGTGACAAATACTCATTAGTTAGCTCTATAGTTTTTTGTTGGGTACGGTTCCTGTTAATACTTGATCTTATGAATTCAATTCTTCAGAGTTTAAAAAACTCAATCATTCAAAGTTATTATACTTTTTAGTAAAAGCTCTGCAAAGTTAGTGTTTGTTAACAAAACATTTGACATGTGACAAAGAAAATCTGCATTTTTGTGGCAAAACAAACGCTTTTCTAAAGAAAATATGTATAAAACGAGTGTTGTCAGGTCAAAACGAAACAAAAACGAAACGCTACGCATTCATTTGAGTTTTTTATATCACTCTCCATAGGGAGGGCTTTTCTACCTCTTAATGCTGTCTTTGGTAAATATTTCAACCATCTAACTACACTTTGTTGGCTATAAATTTTGTTATTTGACAGAATTGCAATACTTTTGTAAAGTGAATTAAATAATGTACTATAATGAAGTCTTTCAATACCGCAGGGAAATGCATCCCTTCAATGCATTACATGGTAGATATCAGCAGGCAAGTAGAGTCTGCTGCTATGTTGGTGCGTGACGGCAAATATTTCTGTATCAATAGAGGTCGTCAGTATGGAAAGACTACTACACTTGCGGAACTGAAGAAGAAGCTGGAAAGTGAAGGGTATGCTGTGTTTTCACTGAGTTTTGAGGGAATGGATGATAGCTCTTTCCTTAGTTTGAATACTGTGCTATTCAGTTTTGTTCAGAAGATTAACGATTGCATACTTTGGGACGAAATACATAATTTGTCAGATGATTCTAAAGAATCGCTTCGTAAGCTGGAAGAAAACTGCAATTCTAAAACAGATGCTATTTTATTTTCCAGAACAATATCTCTAATTTGCAAGACTGAAAAAATAGTTCTTATAATTGACGAAGTAGATCAGGCTGGCAATTACCAATCTTTTCTTCAGTTCTTGGGACTAATTAGGGATATGTATCTGAAGCGTGACGGACGACCAACTTTCAAGTCTGTGATCCTTGCAGGTGTATATGATATTAAGAATCTCAAACTGAAGGTACGTTCTGAGGACGAACATCAGTACAATAGTCCTTGGAATATATCTGTAGCGTTCAATACAGACATGAGTCTTCCTGCTGAAGGAATCGCAGAAATGTTGAATGAATACAGGGCTGACCACAATCTCAGTTTTGATTCTCCCTATGTGGGCCAGATGATTCATGACTATACATCAGGATATCCTTTCCTTGTGAGTAGAATATGCCAGATTATCGACGAATGCCAGTACACTTGGGACAAGGAAGGAGTACTCAAGTCCCTAAATGCTCTTCTCAAAGAGGGCAACACTCTCTTTGATGATATGCAGAAGAAGTTGACACAGTTCCCGGGACTCTGTGAAATGCTGAAATCTATAATTTTTGGCGGAAGACGAGTTTCGTTCAACTATTACGATAAAGATATAAACATTGCCCTAATGTTTAATTTTGTGAAAGAAGAAGAAGGGGCAACAAAGGTGACATGTCGTATTTTTGAGACATGGTTATATGATTATCTTATCTCTCAGGACAAGGCAACTTTCATCTATAAGACTGGAGAATACGAGAAGAACCAATTCATCCATGATGGCATCATTGACATGAAGCATCTGCTTGAAAGGTTCATCGTTCACTTCAACGAGATTTATCGCCCAGAGAAAGATGATGAATTCGTCGAGGAGAATGGTCGAAATATTTTCCTTACTTATCTCCGTCCTATTATAAATGGAGTAGGCAACTATTATTGCGAAGCAAGGACACGAGATCTCACCAGAACGGACATCATTATAGACTATCTTGGACAGCAATATGTCATAGAGCTAAAGATATGGCGTGGAGAAGCATACAATGAGCGTGGAGAAAAGCAACTCTCCGACTACCTTGACTACTACCGCCTACATACAGGTTATATGGTCAGCTTCTGCTTCAACAAGAACAAGCAGAGTGGTATTAAAGAAGTTGTGTTGGGAGAACATAAATTAATCGAGGCTGTAGTATAACGGGACCGAACTTATATAATATTGGCTACCTCATTATTTGAGGTAGCCTTTTCTTATCCAAACTTCAATTAAATTATATCGAACCCCAGAAAATTGTCAATCACTTTTCTTTAATTTCCTGTACATTTCATGAAAAACACATACACTTTGTGAACTTCACAATTTGTCCAAAACCATTTCATAATCAATCCGCAATAGGGCTAAAAATGTCCCTACCTTTGCATCGTCAAACAAAACGAAACTCTTCGCTACGAAACAGCTAAAGCTTACGAAACGGTTACACCTACGAAACGCTTCGCTACGAAACATTTCATTACGAAACTCTTCGTTACTTGACAAACAAATAAACAAAAATTTACAAACAACTTAAAAACAAATTATGATTATGAAAAAGTTTATCGCAACAATCAAGAAGACTTTCGAGTCAATGAATGAATCAAACAATTGCCAGGCTATCAATCCTATGGCTTATTACATCGTTAACCGCTCAATGTGGCACTAATAAAATGAAGGCAATATGATACAGTTGGTAATTTTCACATCATTCATCATCGCTGTTTCTTACTCAGTAAAGCGTGAATCAGCAGAGGCATAGCAATTAATAATAAATAAATAGAATTTACAAACAACTTAAAAACAAATTATGATTATGAAAAAGTTTATCGCATCAATCAAGAAGACTTTCGAGTCAATGAGTGAAACAAGCAAACAGATGAAGCAATATCTTGCAGAGAACCCTGTTCCTACAGTTTAACCACTTGTTCAATGTGGCATAATGAAACATAATTTTCCCGCATCACCAGTCAACGTAATGGCTGGTGATGCTTTTTTTTTGTGCATCCATTTGAGGTCATTTGAACGCTTCGCTTTCGTTTGAGTTTTTCTGTTGAATAATAAATTAATAAAGTTTCTGAAGTAGATTTATCAAAAGATTTATGCTAAGATTTATCACAGATTCAAGGCCGTTAGGCCGCCTTAAATAAATACCCCAAATATATTTATGCTATATTTATCATGGATTTACGAAAAGATTTAAATCTAAACGAAGAAATCTATGGATAAATCAAACATAAATGATTAAGATATTTTATAGAGGATCGTCGCTTTGCTCCTCGAATCTATGATAAATCTTTCATAAATCAGTGCTTAAATCTTTATTGTTGAGCTTCCGAAACTTCAATAAATTAATAAGTGGTCTTCAGTTCAACAATCTTGCGAAAGTTTTATTCTATATTCACTTGGTGTCACACCATATATATTTTTAAAGTGGCGTCGGAAAGTGGATGGGTCCTTGTATCCGCATCGAAGAGTAAGGGCATCTAACGACAAGTCTGGATTGCTCTTGAGTAACTCCATGAACATTTTGAGCCTATACTCTGCCAACCATTGGCGGAAGCCCTTTCCGCTTATGTCGTTGATGCATTTCGACACCACCGAACGATTAGAGTTAACTGCACAAGCCAACATCTTGATGTCGAATTCGGGATTAGTGTATAACTGTTGTTCCTTCATCACTTGTTCTATCAGTTCGTACATGTCCTCCTGGGTTAGGACTGTTTTTTCAGTTCTTGTTTCCTCCAACTGCAGAACCAACTCTTTAACTTCTTCCTTCGTCTCGGTCAACTCCTCTTCAGTACTCAGCAAAAGTTCTTGCTCTTGCTTTATCTTTTTAAGGAGTATAACAATAATGATGCCTGCTATCATGACAAGAAGTAATGTTGCCATCAGGGCGATGATAAACTTCTGAGCAGACATCTGATGTTCTGCATCCTGACGAGCAAGTCTCTGTTCTTGCACCATGTTCAGCGACATCTGTTCGGCGAGAGTACGCATCGTCTCTTGATTACGAATACTGTCGCTCACAACTAAAGCACGTTTAAGGTAGGAATTGCTTGCCTTAAGGTCATGATTGTCGGCTGCCTCCCTTGCTAAGATAGAAAGGTATTCTAAATATTCTGTCACAAGAGTATCACCGCTGAGCAAATTCGCGGCTTTCTCTTTTGCTTCCTGAAATTCTGCCATTCTGCCTGTAAAGTAGAGTTCGGGCAGGGCATAAGAGAGTGCTTCCGAAGAATGTGGTCCATTTACTTCACTCCATTTCTCCAAATACCACCTTACGGAGTCGCTGTCTGCATCAGCATCCTTCGAAAGTCCTAATTCCACCTTCATTCTGTAGGCACGAGCCAACATGGTGTACATCTGACTTCTGTAGAGGTTGGCAAACTCGTGTGTTGCCTCACCTGACTCCTTCATCGTTGCTGGGCGCTGCTCTATGAACGAAGGGTCACGGTCAAAGCGTTCTGCCATATCCAGCACCTCCTTACATATCTCTATCATCTTGTCATATTCCTTCGTTTCCTTGTAGAGTCCAGTCTCCTTCTTCTTCAACGAGAAGATAGCTATAAGGTCGGAAAAGGAAGTATTCTTGCCCAAAAGTTCATAAGCTCGGGCATAAGTCTCTCGTGCCTGCTCCGTGTGTCCAAGTCCCTGCTCAGCCATACCTACTCGTCCCATAAGGGTAGCCTCGTCGCCTCGCATATTCTCGTTGCCATGACAGATGGCAATTCCTCGTTTTGCATATTTCAGCGTCTCGAGATAGCGCTTCATGCCTGAAGTCATGTTTGAAGCAAGCACACAAATCTCTTCTTCAAGGTATCGGTCATCACCAAACTCCCCTTCATCAAGCAGACGGTTACAGATAGTCAAGGCTTCATTCCAATCCTCTTCGCCCGAGAATGTAATCATGGCATGATAGTAGTCGCATCGAGCCTGAGTCATTAGTTTCTTTTCCCTGAGCGAGTCGAGCATCTGGTGCGCCTTTTGAGGGTTCGTATTCATGAAACTCATGCAACTATCTATGGCATCAAAAGTCTCATGACTTGGATAATCATTCCCCGACTCATTTGTTTCCTGGTCGCCCTTGCATTGGCAGAACAACCATGCCACTCCTATTACGAGCAGCAATATAGTATATTTTTTCATAACCGCTTTTTAGCATTTTCTTTCAACAAATATAAGGGCAAAACGTCCAATCGTACCGTGCAAAACGTCATTTTTTGCAGTTTGCCCCCTATTTTGGACGTTTTGCACGGTGCTTTATCCCCATTTTTAATACATTTGCACGCAAAAATGAAAAATCTAACAATATATCAATCATATAAATTTTATTTTATCAAAATGAAAAAAACACTATTTTCATTCCTGATGCTCTGCAGCATGACTGCGGCATGGGCGCAAGATGACGGTTTTGTAAATGTCGCTACGACAAAACAATTGTGGGATGCCATTAAGGCTGACTCCAAGGCTAAGGTCCGCCTTACAGCTGATTTTGCCCTGAGCGACATAAATAAGGATGGTGAAACCTACTGCAACACCTTCTATGGCATTATTGACGGTAACGGCCATACCATCAAAGGCGATCCCAAAGCAGATGTCAGGGCAAGAACTTATATGTTCACCTATTCAGAAGGAGCAACATTCAAGAACCTTACGTTCAAAGGTATTCGCGTAAACAGCCAAGAGCATAGCAACCAGGCCATCATAACCTCCCAAGCAAAGAATGGCTGCGTCTTCGAGAACATCACATTTGATAATGTTCATTCATTTAGCAACTATAACAACGTGGGTGCTGCTGCTGGCTATGCCTATGATTGCACCTTCACGAACATCAAGGTGAAGAACAGCGACTTCACCGTTGACGATAACTATGTGGGCTCAGTGGTTGGCGATGCCGACAAGTGTACATTCACCAATATCGAGGTCACTAACTGCAAAACCTATGCTCATGATGATTGCGCAGGCGGTATTGTGGGACATTCAAGAAATTGTAAATTTGCTAACGTCGATGTAAAAAACAGCTTTTTCCAGGTGGATGGCTACAATGTAGGAGGTGTCTTTTTGTAAATATGGTTGACTTAAAAATTCCAAAGAAATGGATAAAAACAAGAT
>CALBJW010000099.1 GCA_937893145.1 uncultured Prevotellaceae bacterium
AGATACTCTTCACCTTCTTCTGGTGTCTGGATAGGCTGGAATGAGTCCTTTCCATAGTGATCCCAGTGTCCTGAAGTTACATAAAGGTTTTTACCACCGATATGTGGAGTCATAACCTCCTGATAACCGTAACGCTTCTGAATCTTGCGGAGGAAGTCCTGAAGGCGGATACGAACTGCTGTACCCTTTGGAAGCCACATTGGAAGACCCTTACCAACTCGTTCTGAGAACATGAAGAGTTCCATTTCCTTACCAATCTTTCGGTGGTCACGCTTCTTTGCTTCTTCAAGAGCTACGAGGTACTCGTCAAGCATCTTCTTCTTTGGGAATGAGATACCATAGATACGAGTCATCATAGGACGCTTCTCGTCACCACGCCAGTAAGCTGCAGCAAGCGAAAGGAGCTTGAATGCCTTGATAGGAGCTGTGCTCATGAGGTGTGGACCTTTACAGAGGTCGATGTAGTTGCCCTGAGTATAAGTAGTGATGTGTCCATCCTCAAGTTCAGCGATAAGTTCGTTCTTGTATGACTGACCCTTTGAAGCGAAGAGGTCCATAACTTCATCCTTAGCGATGTCCTTGCGAACAAGTTCTTCCTTCTTCTGCTGAAGTTCCTGCATCTTCTTCTCAATCTTTGGGAAGTCTGCATCAGAGAACTTAACACCCTCTGGTGGCATAACATCATAGTAGAAACCATTCTCGATTGCTGGACCGATACCGAATTGTGTACCTGGCCAGAGTTCTTCGATAGCTTCTGCCATGAGGTGAGCAGATGTGTGCCAGAAAGCATGCTTACCTTCTGCATCATCAAACTTGTAGAGAGCGATTGTTGCGTCCTCGTTGATAGGACGGTTGAGCTCTGTAGTCTCGCCGTTAACACCACAAGCGATAACGTCCTGTGCAAGACGCTGGCTGATGCTTTCTGCGATTTGAAGACCAGTTACGCCATTTTCGTATTCGCGTACTGATCCATCAGGAAATGTAATCTTTACCATATATGTTGTTATTTTATATTATCTTGTCAGCCTTTGATTGGGCATATTTGGTTGCAAATTTAATACTTCTTTTTGGGAATAGCGTTATATTGCATTGAAAATCTTCTATTTTTTCTTCTTTTGGTGCTTCTTTATCACACTATAAGCCGAATAAATGCCAAGTTCACCGGCTTTGGAAAGGTCCGGAATTGCTGTTGGATCATCGATGAGAAGTTTCAGCAGACCTCTATTATAATATGCTTCCGCAAGTCCCTTGTCAATTTCAAGTACTTCATTGAAGTCCAAAATGGCACTTTGCACATCACCCCTTTCTGCCTTTTCATTTGCAGATTTGAAAAGAGCAAAAATCTTGTCGCTTTCAGTATTATTTATATATAATGTACGCGAAGGGGCTTGAATGAGAGTTGCTTCTACATTCTTGTTCTGGATTTTTCCTCTTAATTCGGAGTCGTATTTCTTTGATTCTTCTTCGTCTGCAACAACAAGCTTCTCGTAGTCGTCTATATTCTTAGAAGACTTCTTTCGAGTGCGGTTCTTCTGGCGCGATGTTGGGGTAGAGTAGCCATAACGATGTGCAACAGTCTCCTTTATCACATGCTCCTCATCAGCTATTGCTCCACGAGTGTCACCAATTCGTCTTCTACATTCAGCTCGGCGTTGATAGCCTTGAAGAAACTTAGGAAATGCACGGATAACTGTTGTGTAGTCTCGGATGGCACCTCTAAAGTCGCCCGTTTGTTGAAGCAGAGTGGCGCGGTTGTATGTTGCCATAATGTCAGAAGGATCAATCTCAAGAATGAAGTTGAAGTCTTCAATCGCCCCATTGTCTTCACCCACATTAGCACGGAGCAGACCGCGATTGTAGTGTCCGTAGAAGTTGCCTGGCTCAATTTCAAGTGCAAGGTCGTAGTCGCGCATCGCACCACGATAGTTGTCTTGATGGTAACGACAAAGAGCCCTGTTTATGAGACATTGAGCATTCTTTGGGTTAAGACGAATTGCCTCGTTGTACTTCACCTCTGCCTCTGCATATTCTGCACGGTTCATGAGCATACCAGCCTTAGTGCTGAGAGATGGTATGTCGTATGGATTAGCAAGAAGTGCCTGGTCAATGATTTCTTCTGCTGCAATAGTATCCTTCATCTGCAGTTTAATCTGCGATTTCATGGAGTAGCCTTCTGCATATTTAGGCCAGCGCTTAATCATTATGTCTGCTATGGAATCTGCCTCATGTAGTGAGTCAAGTTCTATTTCACACAGAATGAGATTGTGCCATACAGACTTGTTCTCTGGACTCATTTCGGTAGCGACCTTATAGTCTTCTGCTGCTCCGAGGTAATTGCCAAGATTGATACGTGCCAATCCACGAACTTCGTAACTGTTTGGGTAGTAGGGATTCTTCTCTATTGCTGTTGAGCAGTCGCTTTCCGCACCAGAATAGTCATCGAGGTAGAACTTTGCCAGTCCACGAAAGAAGTATGGCTCGTGAAGGTAAGGCTTAGAATTTATGACAAGGTTGAAATACTGAATTGACAGCACATAGTCGTCATAATACAGAGCATTACGACCAATATTCATCATTCGTTCTGTATTGAGTTGCGCATTGGCAACAGAGCAGATGAATGAAAGAAATAATATGTGCAGCCAACGATGCATTATCTATTTGCCTTACACTTGTAACTTGCAGAGAACTTACCCTTTGCCATTGCAACGAGTTTGCTCTTGATGATTTGCTTGCGGAATGCAGAGAGGTGGTCAACGAACATCTTACCATCGAGGTGGTCGAACTCGTGTTGGAATACGCGAGCTTCGAAACCGCTCAACCACTTTTCCTGCTGCTGGAGATTTTCATCAATGTATCTAACGAGAACTTCGTCTGGTCGCTTAACATTCTCGTGAATGCCAGGAATTGAGAGGCATCCCTCTTCCATAGATGATTCTTCTTCGCTTTCCTCAAGAATCTCTGGGTTTATGAATGTGTGAAGGTAACCCTTGTATTCTGGCTGATCTTCGGAAATTACATCAAGGTCAACGATGAAAAGGCGAATTGGCAAGCCAATCTGTGGTGCTGCAAGTCCAACACCCTCAGAACGCTTTAGGGTTTCAAACATGTTAGTGATAAGTTCCTGGAGGTTAGGATACTCCTGAGGATTGATTTCTTCGGCAACCTTGCGAAGTACTGGTTGACCGAATATGTACATTGGTAAAATCATATTTTATGTTTTGTTTTTAAGTTTTCTAATTATAATCCCTTGCTTGTCATGTAATCTTGAAGGATTATTGTTGCACTAATTTGGTCCACAAGTGCTTTGTTTTGTCTGGCTTTCTTACTTATACCAGATGTTAGCATTGTCTGATGAGCAAGAACAGAAGTGAAGCGTTCATCATAATAGACTATTTCCTTGTCAGGAAAAATCTTTTTAAGTCGGTTGAAAAACGGCTCGATGCGTTTCATGTTTTCGCTATCTTCGCCATTCATTTGGGTAGGTTTTCCAACTACTATTGTACATACATCTTCCTTTGAAACATAGTCTGTGATGAACTTTTCAAGGTCTTTTGTGTCAACAGTAGTAAGTCCATTTGCAATCATCTGCATATTGTCTGTGACTGCAAGTCCCGTTCTTTTCTGTCCGAAATCTATTGCTAATATTCTTGCCATATTGTTTATTGTCAATGCTTAAGCACTTCGTTCCCTCGTTAATACCATCTCACACTACTGTTGTATGAACTACGCTTATCGTATTTCAAGGCATCTGTCAAAGTGCTTGCATTAGCACGGAGCGAGATGTTGTATGAAGTGTATGCTCCAAATACAAGACCACATGAGATGTTGAAGCAGTGCATGTCTCGTGAGATGTTAACTGTTGTCATTGAGAGTTTCTTATAGTTGAAGTCCCAACCAGATGAGAAGTTTACGTTCCAGCTGGAAGAGAGTTTGAAGTTACCAGAGAAGTTCATGTTTTGTGTGAACTTATATGGATAACGCATAGTCTTGACATTAATCTTACCGCCACGGTCCTCTGCCATAGTGATACCATAAGAAATTGAGAATGACCAAGGGAACTTAAATTTCATGTAGCCATCGGCATCAAGTCCATCATCGCCACCTTCTTCGCCACGTCTCTTGTTTGCTTTGCCATCTTTCTTGTCTGTAAGGCTTTCGTCTTCGTCATCATCAACATCTTTGTCCTTAGCCTTGTCCTCTTCTTCTGGATTTCCTCCAAAGAGTTTTATGATGCTTGCCTTTATCTTTGAGAAGCTTTGGTTGTTGAATGTGTAGCTCAAGTTCTTACTCATACCTTGGAATCTACCGAAACGACCATAAGACCATTCTGTACGATTACCAACACGCACATTACCATTCTTGTCAAATTCGTAAGCGTATGTGTTGAATACTGCGTTGATGTTGAATGTTGTCTTGCCAAACTTCAGACGGATTCTCGTTGAAAGGTCACTCCAAGGTCTTGTTTTAGCCGCCATGTTGTAGCTAAGGCTGGCACCAAGTTCATCAATGATTGACACCTTTCGGATAGAGTCGTTCTTGTCCTTATACTTCATTTCGATGTTATTGCCCACATCGAAGTTTACATTACCCATCTTTCCTTGACCTGGTACTCCATAAAGTGCACCAGCGTATGGAGAGTATGTCACTGTTTCTTGTCTTCCTTCGCGGTCAGTCTTAACGTATGTCTTGTAGTTGCCCCATTTTTGATCGCCGAAGTCTGGTGAATATGAGAGTGAAACAGAAGGTGTGAAGACGTGACGAATCATCTTAATCTTATCACCAAAGATTTTCTTTGAAGGTGTAAAGAAACCATAGAGTTTTGTGTTTGCACTCAAACGAACATCAAAATCCTGAACATGGTTGAAGCCATAAACTGTGTCTCGAACTACACTTTGTCTAACCTCGTCCCAATCCTGATAAACCTTGTGTGTGTACCAACGTGCATTGTAGTTGAACGAAGGTGTGACATTAATGTACTTGAACAAGTTAAATGTGGCGGAAACAGGGATACTGTGTTTCATACCGTTTCGCCAGTCTCTTATCAAGTTCGACTTAAAGATTCTGTCTTCCTTTGTGTTGATGCTGTTCGAGAGAGTTCCTGTATAGTTCATTGCAATCTTCTCGTACCAACGTTCCTTACCAGCAGCGTGCTTACGCTTGAAAGGATAGATACGGCTAAGGCTTATCGAGAGCGATGGCAATGTGATTGCGAGAGAAGAGTCTCGCATGTTCTGTGAGATGTTGAACGAACCTGAAAGACTAAGACCTATCTTTGGGAACGACTTCGAGTAACTGATAGAAGATGTTCTTGTACTCTGAGAGTATGATGTTGGGTTATAGAGACTTGTGAGGTTGTTCTTTTCGTAGCTCTGTGTTGCGAAGTTGATAGAAGCAGAGAAAGAACTGTTATTACTTGATTTTGGGTCCTGACTATGTGACCATTGAACCTTGAAGTTCTTTGTGGCGTTATAGTCCGGAAGATTCTTCTCACCTACCTTTGTGACCTGATAATTGAAGTATAAATTACCAGAGAACTTGTATCGTTTCTTGTAAGTGGTCTGTGCTGATACACCCCAAGAACCCTTAGTGTATATTTCTCCAGTGAGTTTTAAGTCCATGTAGTCACTGAAAGCAAAGTAATATCCACCATCTCGCAGATAGAAACCACGAGTAGATTCATCACCATAAGTTGGCATAATGAATCCTGAAGAATAGGATTTGGTGAATGGGAAATATGCAAATGGAATGGCGAGAGGCAATGGTACATCTTCCACTACAATCCATGCTGGACCAGCAAAGATGTCCTTTCCTGTGTGAACCTTTGCTCGAGAAAGTGCGATGTAGAAGTGAGGATGTTCCTCATCACAAGTGGTATAACGTCCTCGTTTAAGATACAGCTCATCTGTACCGCTCTTCTTTGACTCTTCACTTGTCAAGAATCCATCTTGTTGCTCCGTATAAACATTTGTGATGTAACCTTTCTTCGATTCGAAGTTATAAGAGAGAGTCTCCATCTTGTAGGTATCGGAGCCTTGCTTAAATATTGGAGTACCTTGCAATTTACCTATGGAGTCGCGAACACCCACAGCATGAACAATGCTGCTGTCCATGTTCATAACGATGTTCTCCGAAGTAAGGTCAATGTCTTGATACTTAACATTACCGTCGCCATAGAGGAAAGCATTCTTAGACTTCATGTTGAAGATGATGGAGTCTTTAGCAACGTAGGAAACTGGTGCTTCGAGAGCACTCTTGGGTTTATTCTTACGGATAGAATCCTCTGCTGCAGCGATAGAGTCGTTCCATTGCTTACCAGTTCCATTGTCCGAATATTTTGCCTTGAGAGAGTCGAGTAGGGTAAGAACCACAGAGTCATTATCGACTTTTGTCGAGTCATTGCTCTGTGTATTGCTTGTTATCTCTTTTGCCAGCTTGTCTTTAAGCGAGTCTGTAAGAATGGAGTGTGTTGATGTGGAATCTGCATTGCTTTCAAGCGAGTCTTTTATTGCTTGAAGAAGTCCTGCTATTTCTTGGTTTGATTTTTCTGATATATTTAAAACACCATTTTGGTCAGTCACATTAGTGCTGGCCAAACTAACAGTTTGCTTATCCTTCTTGTCGTTAACGAGCTTCTCTTCTGCTCCGCACGATATTATAAGCGCAACTGCGAAAAGTGAAAAAAGTATTTTATATATAGATAATTTCAAACTCGGTACTCTTATTTACGATGCAAATGTACGGATTATTAATGATATAATCATTATCATTGCATATTTAAGTAGTGTATCGTAATAATATTTAACGAAATTATAGAAACATTTGCATCCATTTGGTAAAACGAGCGGCACTTTCATCCCCAAATTTAGCAACGCTTCTCAAAGCAGCCTCCACACTTTTCTCCTTGTCGAGTTTAGTTTTTGAGAAGAATTTATCTGCAAAGCATACAATCTGCTCTTCAATGCTTACAGGTAGAAGGTCGCGGTGCGGAATAGGTAACTGCTGGCGTTCGATGTCTGAAACGGAAAGTCCTGCTCCTGTATGGCGTTCACAAACAAGAGCATGTTCAGGATAACCCTCTTCACGCATGAGTTCTGCACCGAGTGTACCGTGGCAGATGTATGGTTTGTCTCCAAAACACTGGATGCCTGCAGCATCAGTCATGAAGATACCAATGTCGTGAAGCATGGCTGCCTCCTCAACAAATTCACGGTTTGCATTAAGTTCTGGATGATTGTCCACAATCTCAAGCGCCTTGTCTGCCACTCTTCGTGAGTGAACAATAAGGATGTTTCTGAGTTCGTTGTTCTCAGGATAATACTTATTTATAATCTTTTGATAATCCACAATATGAATCTTTTTACTTAATCTATTAGAAAGGAAGTCCCACAGCAAAGTGGAAAGCGAAGTCACGCTTGAAGTTATGATGAATGATAGGATAGTGGTCTCTACCTGTGTAAGCTGGATTGATAGCCTTCATACCGGCATCAAAACGAAGGAGGAAGAAGCCGAGATTCATTCTGAAACCGAGACCATACGAAACGGCTATCTGCTCATAGAACTTGTCAAAACGGAATGCTCCACCTGGTTGGTCTTCATACTCACGAATAGTCCAGATGTTACCTGCATCAGCAAATACTGCACCAGATAGTTTCCAGAACAGATTAACACGATATTCCAAGCTCAAGTCGAGTTTTATGTCGCCCGATTGGTTGATGAAGTTAATGCCTTTATCTACTCCATTATAACTACCAGGACCAAGACTTCGTATTGACCATCCTCGTACACTGTTCGCACCACCAGAGAAATATCTCTTTTCAAATGGAAGCACAGTTGAATTGCCATAAGGATAGGCTATACCAAATGCGGCATGAAAGGCAAAGGAATTATCCTTGTCTATTCGGAAACTCTTTGCATAGTCGAAGTCACCCTTAATGTATTGTGCGAATGCAATGCCGAGGAAAGTACGCTGACCATTGTCGTTGATGCGTGATTTATAGGAACTTGTCAAACCTTGAAGCAGGTTTCCTGAAGTCTCGATGTTGAACTTGAGGGTATATGCATTCTTACCATAAGTCTGCTCACGAGTACCGAGAGAGTTGTATGTGTATGTATATCCAAGTTTAGTGATAAGGATATTTTCGTAGTTGTACTTGAGGATTGCATTTGTCTTTCCAAGTGAATCAAGGTATTGCTCCTTGAATGTCTTTGAAATCCAAGGCATGTTGACATAGTTCACCTCAAGGAGGTCGAACTTATGAGTCTTATGCTGATTGTCGCTGTTCCATCTGTATCGCCAAGCGGCAGTGAATACGTGACGGCGGAACTCAGGACGGTCCTGCATGTTGTACTGAAGTGATATTTCAGATGTTGCATTGCGTTCTGTAGCCCAATTTTGATGTACAAAAGGAAGAAGGAAGTTAGGGAAGGAGAGTCGCATTTCACCACCTAATTCGTAGTAGTTGTGACCATCATATCCTTCAAGTCCCGTAATCGCCTCGTATGCACCACGAAGTTTTACCATGAATGTCTCTGCACCCTTAAAGAGATTCTTGTGTGCAATAGAACCTGATACGGCAGCACCAAGGTCACCAGCAGAGTTTGTTGCTTCCACATCGAAACCAAGTGAATGTGGTTTTGCGTGGTTCACAATGACGTATGTGTCAATGAGGTTTGTCCCTTCACGCTCCTCAAGGTAAACATTTGAAAATGATACTGCATTCAGACGAGTGAAGTTGCTGTATGTCTTGCGAAGATGAGAGTCGTTGTATAGTTCTCCCTTCTTAATCTGTGTGTTAGAGGTGAGCAAACCAGGTCTGAAACGAAGTTTCTTGTTGTACAAGAACTTCATTCCATTGTGAATCAGAGTATCTGCGTTTGTTGGAGAAAGACCAATGTCGCTGAGATATGTTATGTCACCAATACGATATTTCTTGTGTGGTTCTGGAACGGAACTTTCATTCTCCAGATGCAAACCTATACGAAGAGTGATGTCAACGGTGGATTTGTTTGCAATGGTGTCAGCAATAAAACGAATATCTTCCTTTGTGAATTTGTAGTATCCGATATTGCGAAGCATCTTTGCAATACGTGAGCGTTCCTCGCTAAGGACATTTATGTCGAATGGAGAGTCTTCAGCAATAAGACTGTTCAAGGTGTCTTCACCGCAAATAATGTCTCTAAGTCCTTGGTCCGTAATTTCTCGTTTCACCTTACCAATCCAGTAGCGTGTACCAGGCTCCACAATAAAGTCGATAGACATCTTCTTGCCTTTGATGGTCTGGTTCTGGGAAGTGGTTGCCTTCATGTATCCAGCGTTAGCAAGAGTATGTCTAATATCCTGTTCTGTTCGTGCGGCTTTGATACTGTCGTAGAGAACGGGTGCCTCTCCTAACTTGCGTATCGTTCTGCAAATCCATTTTGTCGTGTCAGTACCTGAAAGCGTGTAAACCTTCAAAGGAATCTTTGCACCGAAAATCTTTTTGTTGATTGTTTGTTGAACATAGTCCTTCAAGGCATATTTCTTCAGTACGGCTTCATCTTCCGATGACACTTTCACTTCTTTAAGGTAATACTTATCGTCTGGCACATATTTGTTCACGGAACATGAACAAAGAAGTGTCAGTGTCATAAGCACTAATAAATATCCTAATTGTTTTCTTGTCATCTATATTGAAGTCTTTGAGGGTGTAAAGTTACGAATTTTTCGTCGATTACCAACAATTTTCCTTTAAGAAGATGGAAAAGTGCTGAAAGAACATTAACTTTGTCGAATAGAAACAAAAAGAAATTACAATATGATTAGCAAAGCAAAGCTAAAATATATACGTTCACTTGAACTAAAGAAGAATAGAAAGGCAGAAGGAGTATTTGTTGCAGAAGGTCCAAAACTCATTGAAGACCTAATCCGTGTTTTTGAACCAACCTACATTGCAGCAACAGCAGAGTGGATTGCTGCTCATCCTGATGTGAGGGCAGAGGAGGTTACAGAAGAGGAACTCCGTAGAGCAAGTTTTCAAGAGCACCCTCAGCAGGTGCTTGCCATCTTCCGTCAACCAAATGATGATGTTGATACAAAGGAAGCAATTACCAAAAACCTCTGCATAGCTCTTGATGATGTACAAAATCCTGGCAATCTCGGAACCATCATCCGTCTTGCTGATTGGTTCGGCATAGAACACATCTTCTGCTCACAAGGTTGTGCTGACCTCTATAATCCTAAGGTTGTTCAGTCAACTATGGGAGGTATGGCAAGAGTTAAGGTGCATTATTGCAATCTTCCAGAACTCATTGGTTCTCTTCCAGAAGGAACTCCTATCTACGGAACATTCCTCGATGGTGAAGATATGTATGGAAAAGAACTTCAGCAGCACGGACTTATTGTGATGGGAAATGAGGGCAATGGAGTGTCAGATGCTGTTGGCAAACTCGTAACAGAACGACTCTACATCCCTAATTATCCTAAAGGTCGTGAGACATCAGAGTCGCTTAATGTTGCCATAGCGACTGCTGTTATATGTGCTGAGTTCAGGAGAAGAGGATAGTTCTTCGTCCATTTCTTCCGTCTCCTCACAAAAGACCTTTATCTCCTCGTATAGATTTTTCACCTCGTCACCAGAGAGTATCTTTTCCACAAGAAAAGCCTTTCGCTCATAGATTATGATAGTTCCACTGAACCATTCTGTCATTGCGAGTTCGTCTTGCAGTTTGAAATGGTTCACCAAGATATGATTATAGAGTTCCACAATATGATTTTTGTGGAACTCTATTTCGTTTATATACACTAAGTTGGATGCTATTCTTCTTATCATCTTCGTGGTGATGTCACTGTCCTTCGACGTGGTCCATAAGAGTTAGGAGTACGTACTTCTGGAGCAGCCTTAATCTTAATCTTTTCTTCCGACTGGTTCTGCCTACGCATCTCTTCAGGAGAGAGGTGTTGACGTACCTTTTGTGGTTGTACAACAGGCAAGCTGTCATGAGTGATAGAGTCTAACTTTTCTACCTTTCTTTCCTCTTCGATAGTATGCATTCGGATAAGTCCTATGCCGGAAACGACAGCAAGGTTGCGAAGATCGTCCTTACCTTTATAGTAGAAATAACCATTCACAGAAGCAATCTCTTTTCCTTCCTTTGCATACACATTGATTCGTGTTTCGCCCTTCGACATAGCACGAAGTGAACTACCAGAAGATTCACCATCTTTGTACATCACTGTCAGACCAATATTTATGTAATTATCGTGGTCGTCAGCGTTCTCACAAATAATGTTAGGCTGACAGATAAGCATGAAGTGGTCTTGTTTGCGGAAAGACGAGTCTGCATCGAAGGAGAAGCATTCACGATTGATGCCTGCTTTGCTTCTGAGAACAAACATTTTTGCTCCACTCCAGATGTTGGTTGTATCGCCATTTTGTGACATTACAGCCATCACCTCATTACCAGTAGTGAGAGAGAGTTTCTGATTATCTTCTTCGAAACGCCCCTGAAGATTGTTGTATATCTTCGCAAGGTCAGTAGCATGGCGATTGTACCATACAAGTGATGAGTCAAACTCAGCCTCTGTTATGCTATGCTTCTCAAATACGGCATCAACATAAGCCTGAGAAAGTTTTTCTCGTTGCTCATAAGGCAACTGCTCAATCATTGACTGTGCAATATGATAGTCGTACAACACATCCTCCATCTTACCCATTGATAAGATGTCAAGTGGACGGCTGTCTTCACATGCAACGATAGCCACCAATGCTAAAACGAAGAAGAGAATATTTTTCACTCTGCTCCTCCTTTCTCCGACACTTCGTCTTCAGTTTCTGCCAATGCAGGCTTGTCCTCCTGATTCAGTTCGTTCAGTATCTTATAATAAAAGAGGAGTAGGGCGACGATACCACATGATATTGCAGCATCGGCAAAGTTGAAGATGGGACTGAAGAATATGCAATGTTCACCGCCATAAACAGGAACCCAAGATGGCATATCCCATTCCACGAGAGGGAAATAGAACATGTCAACAACCTTTCCGAAGAGGAAATCTCCGTATCCTTCACCCCAAGGCACGAATTGTGCTACTTCTGGGAAAGGAGGGTTGTTGAAGATAAGTCCGTAGAACAGACAGTCAATGATGTTACCTGCCGCTCCAGCCATGATGAGGCTGAGGCAAACGATGTAGCCCATTGGTCTTTCTTTGTTTATCTCTTTGTAGATGAACCAACCTATGACACTTACTGCAATAATGCGGAAAGTGGTGAGGAAGAGTTTTCCTCCCCATAGTTTCCATCCAAATGCCATTCCTTCGTTCTCGACGAAGAGAAGACTGAACCACGAAGTGATTTCGTTTCTTTCACCAAGATACATTCCCGTCTTGACACTGACCTTGATGACCTGGTCAATGACAAGAACGGCAATGAATATGCATATTGAGACAATGTATTTAGTACGCTTGCTCATTAGTCTTTCTCAACTTTGATAACAGCCTTGAATTCTTCGAAGTCGATTGCTTCGCCCTCAGGATTGCCAAGTTCGATTGCGTTAGCAAGAACCTGAGCAGCAATGTTCTCCTTGAATGAAGCGAGAACAGCCTGAGTCTCAGGAGTGTCAGTGATAGTAACCTTGATGCGGTCAGTGATTTCGAAGCCCTGTGACTTACGGAGTCCCTGAATCTGCTTGATTACCTTACGAGAGTTACCTTCATTCTTGAGTTCTGGAGTGATAGTGATGTCGAGGGCAACAGTTGTTGTGCCTTCGTTGGCAACGCTCCATCCAGGAATGTCCTGACTCATGATGCTTACATCAGAGAGTTCGATAACAGCATCCTGACCTTCAACCTGAAGAGTAATCTGACCGTTTGATTCGAGTTCTGCAATCTGAGCCTGAGACATAGAAGTCACAGCACCGCTGACAGCCTTCATCAACTTACCGAACTTCTTACCCATCACACGGAAGTCGCACTTCACGTTCTTCACGAGCATAGCACCATCCATGAGCTGAAGTTCCTTCACGTTCACTTCCTTAGTGATGATGCCAGCCATGCGCTGAATCTGTGCGCTGAATGCTGGGTCAGTATCTGGAATTGCGATAGACTGGAGAGCCTGGATTACAGGAATCTTAACCTTCTTACGGATAGAGAGGCCCATAGAAGTAACCTTCATTGCTGCCTCCATAGCCTGTTCGAGTTCAGAGTCAATCTCTGCCTCGTTGTAAGTAGGGAACTTAGCGAGGTGAACGCTCTTTGAGTTGTCCTTGCCAGTCACAGCATTCAAGTCGCGGAAGAGCTGGTCTGAGTAGAATGGAGCGATAGGAGCAATGAGACGAGCAAGAGTGTCGAGACATGTATAGAGAGTTTGGTATGCAGAGAGCTTGTCTGCTGTCATCTCGCCACCCCAGAAACGAGGCTTATTGAGACGGATGTACCAGTTAGAAAGGTTGTCGATTACGAACGACTGATTGAGACGACCTGCTGGAGTTGGGTCGTAG
>CALBJW010000100.1 GCA_937893145.1 uncultured Prevotellaceae bacterium
AAAGCGTAAATTCTAACCTTAAAATCTATTTACCATGACATTTCTTTCTATTATCCTCTGCTTCAAAAAGAAAACATTGTTTTTTCAACTGGCGCTTGAGCACAAAAGCAAATAGGCAGGACTCGATGATTCGGGTCCTGCTTGTTTTGTTTGTTTCGTTTGTTGCAAATGTTGCAATGTTTCAATGTTTCAATGCTTCATTTGCTTCAATGTATCAATATTGCAATGTTTCAATGTTTCAAATGTTTCAAATGTTGCATGCAACAATTTTAGTTTTGGTGTGTTGGGGAGAGGAGAGATAGAAAAACAAAAAAGAGCTTCAAACGATTGTTTGAAACTCTTTCTGCGGTGCGTACGAGACTCGAACTCGTGACCCCATGCGTGACAGGCATGTATTCTAACCTACTGAACTAACGCACCAAAAAGGGGGTGTATTATTGTATCGGGAAGAGCAGAACTTGCTCTTGGTGGCGGTGCGTACGAGACTCGAACTCGTGACCCCATGCGTGACAGGCATGTATTCTAACCTACTGAACTAACGCACCAAAAAGGGGGTGTATTATTGTATCGGGAAGAGCAGAACTTGCTCTTGGTGGCGGTGCGTACGAGACTCGAACTCGTGACCCCATGCGTGACAGGCATGTATTCTAACCTACTGAACTAACGCACCAAGTGAGGATTGTGAAGGGGGTTGACTGACGTGTTTTGTCGGGTCATTTCCCTTTAGCGAGTGCAAAGGTAGCACATATTTTGTAACTGGCAAAGGATTTTAATAGTTTTTTTTGACAAAAGATGAAAAAAAGTAGGACAAATGATTTTTATCCTACTTTTTATGAAATATGACCACCTACTTCTTTGGTATGTATTCGCCGAGAACCTTGAGTTTTTCGCCCTTCAGGTCAACGCGGAAGAGGTGCGGAATGCGGATGGTAGCTTCGCCTCGTTTTGCATGGCTGTGTATGCACATGAGGTTGTTTCCCTTGAAGTCGCGGAATATCATGCCATGACCGAAATTAGGAGGTGTGATAGGTTCTGGTTCCTGAATCCAAGGTCCATCGAGTGTTCCACTTTCGGAATATGCTACGCCCTGTGTGTAGATGTCTCGAATCCAGCTTGTCCATATCATGCCCAGACGACCTTTGTCGGTACGGAACACGAATGGTCCGTCGGTCACTACGTTTGGACGGTCGGAATCATCGTCAGCACGGCTCCAAGGGGAATCGCTTGCACGGAAGAGGATTTTGCCCTCGCCCACTGTGCCACTGAAGTCGGAAGCAAGCTCTATCTTCTCGACTGTGCCGTTGAGGTTCTGAAGCCACTCATGGCAGTAGAGCATGTATGGCTTCTTGTTGGTGTCGTACCAGAGGGTTGCATCGAGTGTAGGCTTGTTTGGTGGGAGGTAATACCTGTGTTCCATAGGCACATAAGGTCCCATAGGGTTGTCTGCCACCAGCACATGACATGCTCGGCGTTCGATGACGTTGTTTGCTACGGTGTCGATGTTCACAGCACGATTGGTGAAGGTGGCGAAGTAGTAGTACTTGCCATTGCGCTGATGAAGCTCTGCTGCCCAAATCATTGGGTTTGGTCCCATCCAGCTGTTTGGGTCGGGTGCAGCGACGGTATAGGGACCTGTCCATTCGACGAGGTTCTTGCTTGTCCACATCTTGCCTCCTGTACCTGTCATGTAGTACATCTTGGTCTTTCTGTCGGCAAGGATGAATGGGTCAGAGAGACGGATGGAGTCGAGCGGCACGTTCTCCCTGATACGAGCGCCGCCCCTACCCTGCGCACAGAGTGTGGCGCAGGTAAGGGCGGTAGCGATAAGAGTTAGTATCTTTCTATACATATTTATATATTATAGGATAGTCTTTACTGCTTCGAGCATACCCTTCTCCTGGATGAGGTCGAGGTACTGCTTAACGAGGGCTGTGAGACCAGGTACTGTTTCGTTGAGGTTTTCCTTCCAGATGTTCTCTGCTGCGAGTACACCCTCAGCCACCTTCTGTGTGTCGCCTGTAGCCCAGAGGTCCTTGAGGAGCTGCATGATTTCTGGTGCATCGTTTGGTTCGATAGGAGCACCATCCTCGCGTACACCACCCTTGTAATATGTGATGATGGCTGCAAGACCGAATACAAGACCCTGTGGGAGTTCGCCCTTACGCTCGAGATAGACCTTAACGCCTGGGAGGTCACGAGTCTCGTACTTAGGGAATGAGTTGAGCATGATAGATGTCACCTGATGGTCAACGAATGGGTTGTTGAAACGCTCAAGGACATCGGCACCGAACTGCTGAAGCTCTTCCATAGGGAGGTTGAGAGTCTGCATGAGCTCGTCGAACTGTACTTTGTGGATATACTTGCCAAGCACCTCGTGGTTGCAAGCATCACGAACGATGTTGACACCTGAGAGGTATGTGACTGGAGAAAGAACTGTGTGAGGACCATTGAGGAGTGTAACCTTGCGCTCGTGGTATGGCTTCTCAGACTCTGCGATGAGGACATTAAGACCTGCCTTCTCTGCTGGGAACTCTGCCTTGAGTGCTTCGATGTCCATGTTCTCTGGCTTTTCGATTACCCAGAGGTGGAACACTTCGCCTTGAACTACGAGGTTGTCCTTGTAGCATACCTTTTCCTGAATCTCCTTGATTTCCTTGCGTGGGAATCCTGGCACGATGCGGTCAACGAGTGTAGCACAAACGTAGTTGTAGTCTGTGAACCATGCCTTGAATGCCTCATAGTCTGCGCCGAAGTCGTCCTTCCAGAGTTCGATGTACTGGTAGATGCACTCCTTGAGGTGGTGACCATTGAGGAAGATAAGTTCGCAAGGCATGATGATGAGTCCCTTTGTAGGGTCGCCATTGAATGTCTTGAAACGGTGGTAGAGTAACTGTGTGAGCTTGCCAGGATATGAAGAAGCAGGAGAGTCGCTGAGCTTGCAAGAAGGGTCGAATGTGATACCTGCCTCAGTTGTGTTAGAGATTACGAAACGGATTTCTGGCTGTTCTGCGAGTGCCTCGTATGCCCAGAACTGGCTGTATGGATTGATGGCACGAGAGATACAGTCAACACGAGTGAGTGAGTTTACAGCCTCGCCATTGAGACGGCCCTGAAGATTGACATGGTAGAGACAGTCCTGACCATTGAGCCAGTCAACCATACCACGCTCGATAGGCTGAACAACAACTACGCTTGAGTTGAAGTCTGTCTTCTGGTTCATGTTGTAGATAATCCAATCAACGAAACAGCGAAGGAAGTTACCTTCACCAAACTGAATGATTCTTTCAGGTGCACAGCTCTTAGGTGCTGTACGTGCATTTAATGCTTTCATAATAGTATAGTTTTTAATAAAAATAATATAAATTTTTCACAAAAATACACCATTTATATTTATTATTCAAATATTTTGCGTAAATTCGCACGAAAAACAAGGAAAATCTTTATTTATTCCGCGAATTAACCAAAATATTAATAACATAAACCTAAAACAAGGATGAAAACATTCATGGACGAGAACTTCCTCCTTCAGAGTGAAGTTGCTCAAAAGCTCTACCACGAGCATGCAGCTAAGATGCCTATCATTGACTACCACTGTCACCTTATCCCACAGATGGTTGCAGAGAACAAGCGTTTTGAATCTATCGCACAGATTTGGCTCATGGGCGACCACTACAAGTGGCGTGCTATGCGTTCGAATGGTGTGGATGAGCGTTTCTGCACAGGCAAGGACACTACAGACTGGGAAAAGTTTGAGAAATGGGCTGAGACTGTTCCTTACACATTCCGCAACCCTCTCTACCACTGGACTCACCTCGAGCTCAAGACTGCGTTCGGCATCAACGAGACTCTCAACCCTGAAAATGCCCGCAAGATTTACGACCAGTGTAATGATATGATTGCCAACGACCCTAAGTTCTGCCCACGCGGAATGATGGAGCACTACAATGTGGAGACTGTATGTACTACTGACGACCCAGCAGACTCTCTCGAATGGCACAAGATTGTGGCTGAGGACCCAACTGCCAAGACTCGTATGCTCCCAACATGGCGACCAGATGCTGGTATGAACATCGAGGCTGCTACATGGAAGGCTTACATCGAGAAGCTCTCGGATGTGGCTGGGGTTGACATCCGCAACTTCGCCACTCTCAC
>CALBJW010000101.1 GCA_937893145.1 uncultured Prevotellaceae bacterium
ATTATAAACAGGACAAGGTACGCTATTACAGCACCGTAGGTACTCTGCCCCGGTTTGATAATCTTTTTATTGCCGATATATTTAACTTTTGATACCATGCGAAATATGTTTAGTCCCGCAACTTTGCGCTGCAAAGTTAGTGATTTCTTGATTAATAATGAGAGCATTCTGTCTTTTTTTGATGTAATCACGAAAAAATCTTTGTCTAAACAAAATATTTGTTTTAATTTTGTTCCCTCAAACCGCAAATATTAATTTTATGCGTCAATTAATTCTATGTTTTCTTTTGCTTGTCTCTGTGTCTTCTCGTGCGCAGTTTTTCTCTTTTGGATTTCCACAGTTCGAGGAGCGGCAGCAGCGTAAAGAGAAATATACAGCTCCAAGCTACAAAGGTGGTGACAGCGCAGTGGAGGCATTCATACAAAAGCAGTATCATAACCCTTCTCCTCGAAAAGAGGTGGACGGGCGCATTGTTGTGGCTGTGATTGTCGATAAGAAAGGCAAGGTTCGTGAGTCGGAGGTGATTCAAGGACTTACGGATGAACTTAACAAGGAAGCTCTGCGCGTGGCAAAAAAGATGAAATTCGCTCCAGCCACTCGTGGCAAGAAGAAGGTGGATGGCAGAGTGGATGTGGTATTTCCTATCAGGCGAGGGAAATTGTCGTTTATGGAACTTCCAACTGTTGATGTATGACGGGGTTAGTGCTTGAAGGTGGAGGCATGAGAGGACTCTTCACGGCTGGTGTGCTTGATGTCCTTGATGAGAATGGCATTGCTGTTGATGGTGTTGTCGGCGGGTCTGCTGGCGCATTGTTCGGATGCAATTTCCTCTCCCATCAGGCAGGTCGTGCCATTCGCTATAATGTGCGTTTCAAGGATGACTCTCGTTATATGGGATTTCGTTCGTTTGTCACTACGGGTAATTATATAAACGCCGAATTTGCGTATCATACTGTGCCGTTGGAACTCGATGTGTTTGATGATGAGGCTTTCAAAAGGAATCCAGCGAAGTTTTATCTTGTATGCACAGATATAGAGACGGGTAAGCCTGTATATCCCTTCATAGATTCTGTGAACGATAACACCCTTGAGTGGTTCAGGGCAACAGGCTCCATGCCGATAATATCACGTCCGGTATGTGTGGATGGCTATCATCTTTTGGATGGCGGTATGGTGGATTGCATACCTCTTGCGCATTTTCAATCAATAGGTTATGAGAGGAATCTCGTCATACTCACTCAGCCCGAAGGATATAGAAAGAAACCCAATCATTTGTCGGCTTTATGTAGACTTGCTCATCCTAAACACCCCAAAGTGGCAGAGGTGATGAAGGTGCGCCATGAGTTGTACAATGGTCAGCTTGAATATGTTGCTCAGCAAGAAAAACTGGGCAAAACTCTTGTGATACGTCCAGACGAGGCTTTGAAAATTGGCAGGACAGAACTGACAGAAGAAAAGATGCGCTGGGTGTATGAATGTGGAAGGAAGAAGGCGATGTTTTTGCTTGATGATATAAAGAAATTTTTGTCGTATTGTTAGTTATAACCTTTTGAATATTATGAAAATCCGACTTTTTTTAGTGCTTTTGCTATCTGTGCTTTGTGTTAACGCTCATGCTGATGCTTGGGACACAGAGTATGCTGCCATTGAAAGCAGCATACAGAATGTTAGAATAGTTGATAAGGTATATGACATCACCAAGTTTGGGGCGAAGAGCGGTGTGAAAGGCAGCGGTAAGAAAAACCAGAAAGCGATAAATGCGGCAATATCTGTGTGCAGCAAGAATGGAGGGGGCAAGGTTGTCGTGCCTGCAGGCTTGTGGAATACAGGGGCGATAACGATGCTTAGCGGGGTGAATCTCGTAATAGAGGAAGGTGCTACCCTTCAGTTTGTTTTTGAGCCATCATTATATCCAGTAGTGGAAACACATTGGGAAGGACTCGGGTGCTATAATATCTCTCCGCTGATTTATGCTAATGGGCAGCATGACATTGCGATAACAGGCAAAGGTACGATAGACGGAGGAGGTAGTAATGACACATGGTGGAAGTGGACACAGGTGGAGCGTTTCGGATGGAAAGAAGGAGATTATTCCATGAGAGAGAGTCGAAAGATTCTTCAGCAGCAGAGTGAAGCAGGCGTGCCTGTGGCAGAACGCCGTTTTACTGTAGAGAATCCTATGCGTCCGCAGACTGTGAATTTCATGAATTGTGAGCGTGTGCTTATTGAGGGCGTTACTCTGCTTCGTTCGCCTTTCTGGGTGCTGCATCCTGTGTTCTGTAAGGATGTGACTGTCAGTGGCGTGACAATCATCAATAACGGACCTAACGGAGATGGGTGTGACCCTGAATCGTGTGACCGTGTACTGATAGAAAACTGCCTTTTCCGTACGGGTGACGATTGCATAGCAATAAAAAGCGGAAGAAATAAAGACGGACGCATGTGGAATGTGCCATGCCAGAATGTTATCGTTAGAAATTGCAGGATGGAAGATGGACATGGCGGTATAGTCGTCGGCAGCGAGATAAGCGGTGGGTTCAGAAATCTCTTTGTGGAGAATTGCAAGATGGACAGCCCGAATCTTGACAGAGTGGTGCGTATAAAGACGAACACATGCCGAGGCGGTGTTGTTGAGAATGTGTATGTGAGAAATGTGGAAGTAGGGGAGTGCAGAGAGGCAGTGCTTAAGATAAACCTCAATTATGAGTCGCGCGAACAGGCAGAGAGAGGACATGTGCCTACCGTTCGCAATGTCTTTTTAGAGGATGTGAATTGTAAGAAGAGCAAATATGGCGCTTATATCTCTGGACTTGAAGATGATTGTCAGATACATGACATTTATGTGAAAAACTGCAGATGGGAGGGCGTGGAGACTGGTATGAACCGCATAGAGGGTAAAAGCAGGAAGGTGGTGTTTGAAGATGTGGTGGTTAGCAAGTGAGTTTGGTTGTTTGGTTGTTTAGTGGTTTGGTTAATGTTGAAAAAATGAAAATAAACATTTAACATTTGACATTTTGACTCAACTGTGTAATATACATATATATAGAGAGGGGGAAATGTTAAAAGTTGGATTTTTAACACCTTTGTATTTTTAACAAAATAGAGACTAACCTCTCAAACTCTATGAGGAGGCGACATGCTGAGTAGCTTTGTATTCCGGTTGTAAAAATACGAAAAATAATTGTTACGAGAAAGCATTTTTATCTGTATTTTCACAAATGCGGGGCATTCTTTTGATTTAGTCCATTTTTGTGGAAACGATGCCCAACAACGTTAACTTGCGTTGCGGGCTAACGCTACATTGCGTTGCGAGGTAACGCTACCTTGCCTTACGGGGTAACACTAACAGAAGCGATTCAGATATCTCACCATGCAATGTTTTTGAATGGATAAATCTTACTAACTCCTTGAAATGGGGTAAGTTGTCTACTTGTTTCTGTTTGCTTCTTTCAACGCCATAAGGAATGGTCCGATGCCTTTTGGGTCGTTATCGACAATTTTCTCGCTGAGATAATACTCATAGCTGCCATCTCGTTTGTCGCTGAGCCCTGCCACGCTGCAGCAGTTGTGAAGGTAAACGTAGCCATCGGAATCCTTGCTGACAAAGTGTTTCATTATGCCGTCAAGAGTTTTCTTTCCCACCTTTTCGTAATATCTTGAGTCATGATTTCCGCATTGGAATGCTCCTATACGAGAGCCTTTAAGCATGGCGTAGGCGAACATTGATGAACATGTGGTTTCTTGATAGTTGCCTTCCTTGCCTGTGCAGTCAAGCACTTGCTGCCAAGTTTTTGTTTTTGAGTCTTGTAGAGGTGTAAGATTAGTTGCCAAATCTGTGATGATTGTCACCATTGGGTCGGGAGTGTAGCCTCCCTCTTTTCCTTCATCGAAAACAGGAACTTGTCCTTCGTAATAGATGTCGAGGCAGTCAACAAGTGCCATCATGAGCCATCCTTCGGCTCTGCCCCAAGCATGCATTGACTTTCCATTATTCTTGTCTGCCCATCCCATCTTGTGAGAGGAATCCCACGCATGATGATAGAGATGGCATTCATTGCATAAAGTGTGTGAACAAACAAGGTTTATCTGCTCGTGTACAAAGTGTAAGGCATCATCAAAATCCTGCTTTGTACCAAATCGCTTGGCATATTCAAGTACGAATGGCAATGACATATATTGACCGTCAAGCCACATTTGATTAGGGTATATTGTCTTGTGCCACATTCCGCCTTCAGGAGTGCGTGGCTGAAGCGCAATCTGGGCGTATAGCGTGTCTAATGCAATCTTGTATCTGTTGTCTTTTGTAAGGTCGTATAGGGTGAAGAGCATCTTCCCGGAATTTATGTCATCGAGTTTGAAGTCTTTTCTCTTATAACCTCTTATCTGTCCGCTGCTATTTATTAGGGTATCGGCAAAGCTTTTAGCGTATGCTGTCCATTCTTCGTCCGACATCCATCCACGCATGGAGAGTATCTCAAGCCCCATGGTGTAGCTCCATTTTGGTGATTTGTGCCCTTCAAGCATCCAGGCTTGTGGATAGCGTGTCATCTCCGACTTCACAAAATCTTTAGCAAGTCTTTCGTATTTGTTTTGTGCAGAAAGAGATGTTGCGCAAACGAAGAATAACAGTATTGCAGACGCGATGGCGTTGGTTGTAAAGAGTTTCTTAAACATCAGAGTAGTGTCTTAGCTTTTTATGATTATTTGTCATGACAAAGTTAACAAATTATTGGTGATTGGCAATCGAATGCCTCGTTTTTATTTGTTTTTTGTGGCTATTTGATGTTTTTAGTGATGATAAAATAATAACATGGTACAAAATGCTTTTGATAATTTGGCACGCTTTAACTCATCTTGTTGGCTATTTTGCGCCTGCTACTCAGTCATGTAGCCCCC
>CALBJW010000102.1 GCA_937893145.1 uncultured Prevotellaceae bacterium
GAGCACCGTGAGTCTTGCAGTTAGCCTCGTAAGAAGTACCGTCAGCCTTGAGAGCGCCCTTACCCATGATACACTTACCGATGATGAGTGTTGGCTTGCCTTCTACAGCCTGTGCCTTCTCGATAGCGTCACGAATCTGCTGAGCGTCGTTACCTACGATTTCGATAACTTCCCAACCGAATGCGCGATACTTGGCAGCTGTGTCCTCGTTCATTACATCCTTAGTCTCTGTAGAGAGCTGGATGTCGTTTGAGTCGTAGAACATGATGAGGTTGTCAAGGCCGAGTACAGAAGCGATACGAGCACCACCCTGTGAAACCTCTTCCTGAATACCACCATCAGAGATGTATGCGTAGATTGTTTCCTTTGCGAATGTTGGGTTGCCTGTGTGAGCAGCAAGGAACTTTGCAGCGATGGCAGCACCGATAGCATAAGCGTGACCCTGACCGAGAGGACCAGATGTGTTCTCAATACCACGAGCTACTTCATATTCTGGGTGACCAGTTGTTGGAGAACCCCACTGGCGAAGCTGAGCAAGTTCATCGAGAGTGAACTTACCTGCAAGGCAGAGCTGAGAGTAGAGCATTGGAGCCATGTGACCTGGGTCGAGGAAGAAACGGTCGCGACCTACCCATGAAGGGTTCTGTGGGTCATATTTGAGATACTCAGAGTAGAGTACATTGATGAAGTCTGCACCGCCCATGGCACCACCTGGGTGACCTGACTTTGCCTTCTCAACAGCAGAAGCTGCGAGGATGCGGATGTTGTCCGCTGCATGATTCAATACTTTAATGTCGTTAGCCATTTTTTTTAGTATATAATTAAGATTAATAATAGTTTTTACTTCTTACATTCTGTAGCCTTCTGGGCAACAGGGATACATGCCTTGTAGGTCTCGATGTACTTGTTGAAACCTTCTACATCAGCAGGATCTGGTTGTATTTCAACGCCTGTGTTTCCTGCGAAGACGATTGTCTCAAGATAGTCGGCAAGGTTCATGCCCTTATTGTTGATAAGGTATGCTGCGAGGAGAGCAATACCCCAAGCACCACCTTCACCAGCAGTCTCCATTACGGAGATAGGAGAGTTGATGGCAGCAGCAAGAACTTTCTGGCCTACACCAGGTGTCTTGAAGAGACCACCATGGCCTGTGATACGGTCAACCTTTACCTTCTCCTCCTTGAAGAGGATGTCGTTACCAAGCTTAAGAACGGCAACAGTACCGTAAAGGTTTGCACGCATGAAGTTGGCGAGGTTGAACTTGTCGTTTGCCGAACGGAGGAACATAGGACGACCTTCCTGAAGTCCTGCAACAGGTTCGCCAGAGATGAAGTTGTAAGCCATGATACCACCGCAGTCAGCATTACCTGTGAGTGCGTGGTTGTAGAGCTTAGCATAAACATCATTCATGTCAACTGGGATGCCGAGGAGTTCCTGATATTCCTTGAAGAGCTTAACCCATGCATTGATGTCGGATGTACAGTTGTTACAGTGAACCATTGCAACGAGAGAACCGT
>CALBJW010000103.1 GCA_937893145.1 uncultured Prevotellaceae bacterium
GGTTTTACGTAGCACATACAGGTTTGCCAAGTGTTCTAATGGGTCGTCATCACCAATGATGAATTTCCCATTGAGGTATATCTGATAAGCATTTTTGCTTTCAAGATGTATCCTCTCATTGTCTACATAAATATAGTCCATCATATCTCTTGAATGTTATGGGGGAGGTTCTTGCCCTCCCCCTGGTTATTACTTCTTTTCTATCTCGGCAGTGCAGATTATCATCTCGTCGAGCACCTTGTTGTACTCTGCATAGATTGTCTTGCCAATTGCTCTTAGAGCGTTGAAAAATCTCTCATCCTCTGTGTTGCATCCTTTCATGTATCCGATACTAGTGAGTGCATCGGATAGTGTATTACTGAGGTCGCTCAGCTCATCACGTCTGTTGCACCAGTCTGCTGTGTCCATTGGTTTTTGTCTCATAGTCCTGCCTTTTCGTTTGTTAAACTATTGATTGTACTCTCAATTATCTCCGATAGCTTTTCGTTGCTCTCCTTGAGGAGCTTTGCTATAGCCCATAGCTCTGTGTTGTAATCCAGGTCATCCCAGGTCTCGCATATCTCGTTGGCGAGCTTGAACCTAGCGTCGATAATGTGGTGGTTGATTTCGATAAGCTCGTCAGCTCTGCGACGAAGCTCATCAAGTCTTGTGGTGTTTGTTGTAGCCATAATTACGTGGTTTTTGATTGTTTGAAAATATGTTTCCTATCACTGAATTTCGTATGTAACCAAGTCAAAGAGCGATGATGATAACCTCATCTTTCTAAGTACAAAGGTACAGCTTTTTCTTGATATATGCAAGCATTTTTCAAGTTATCTTTAGCCTTTTTCGTTAAATAGTGTTAATAGTCTTTGCCCCCAAACCCAACGAAAAGCACCTTATTTGCATGTAAAATATCTTTACACCTAGCCCCCACCCCACCCCAAGCCCGACAAAACCACAACTTTTGTCCGTTCTTCCCCCGACTCTTGTCCGTTTCCCTGGCATTCCGTACCTTTGCCCCGAACTTCAATTTAATGTCAAAAAACATATGGCTGTACTCAAATCTCCTCTTTTCCGTGGTGCTAAAGGCAAGTTCGCCGGCAACACCCTCCTGCAGCGTGGAGGACAGACCATCATCCGCCAAGGCTCCAGCGAGAACACCAACCCTCGCACAGCTTCGCAGATGCAGCGTCGTGTCCGTCTCGCCAATCTCGTAACTATGTATCGCGCTGGTCAGTCTTGGATGCCCAAGGCTTTTCAAGGTAAGCGTCCTGCCTGGAGCGACTTTAACGCCTTCGTATCCGCCAACCTCAACAACTCACCTGTAGCACTCACCAAGGAACAGGCTGCTGCAGGCGCATGCGTGTGCGCTCCTTATCTCATCACAAAGGGTAATCTGTTCTCTGTGTCCATCAATAAGGTGGATGACTGCTACAACACGAACATTCAGTGTAACACCGAAACACCCATGGACGAAAAGTCTGTCGCTGATTTGGCTAAAGAGCTGGTGGCACAAAATCGTTTTCTGCAGTTTGGCGATCAGATAAGTTTCATCAGTTATCAGCAGGTGACAAACGAGGTTACTGGCTATCCCCAGGTGCTGTGTACTTCGTATGAGATTACTCTAGATCCAAACAACACAGCTCCTGTTTCGGACTACATGCCAGAGTTTTGCTTTACTCTCAACGAGCAGGGTGATGGCTATGTTATCGGTACTGGCACTACCATCACTAACGGAGCTTTCTGCTACATCATCAGCCGACGCACACGCAGAGGTATCGAAGTAAGTACACAGCAGCTTTACCTTACTGACACGTCAGTACTGGAGGCATTCTCCTCACAGGAGCAGCTTGAACTTGCTGCAGCATCCTACGGATATGCTTCAAACGTATTCCTGGACCCAAGTACCGAGGACTTTAGCCAAGACCCAGGGGTGGCTATCTCTCTGCTGGGTATTAGTAAGACTGTCTCTGCACGTACTATGCTGCCATCGTCAACCAACGATTATGTGTCGGGGCAGGTTTCTCCCACCTTGGCTACTCTTACATCAAATGGCTCCAGTGGCACATATCTGCCGTTGTTCTTCAACAACGATGTACAGCTCTCTGCTGCAGAGGTGACATTCTTCAAATGGGGTCAGCCCGATTTTATCGCAGCTGCACAACATGTCATGTCTCCTGGTACCACTGGCACAGAGGCATCGCGTGTGTGGGGTGCTGACCTTGCCACTATCGGGCAATCTGCATATGCCGACTATCGCATTATCAAGATTGTAGCCACCACAACGGACGGCATGCAGATTGAGGCTAACTTCCCCAAGCCTGCAAAGCCCATCCTCTCCTGATCAAGCCGATTTATTTGAGCAAATCATATTGTCTAACTTAATTTTTTATCATTATGGGAAAGATTAATTCCATTTTCCTTCGCAAGTCGAAGGGTAAGCTGGCAGGAACTACCATCTACACTACAGGTGGTGTAACCATCCAGCGCGAGATTGCAACCGAGGTAAAGAACCCACGCACACGCGCTCAGATGAAGCATCGTGTGAAGCTGGCGAACCTCGTCAACATGTACCAGGTTCTGAAACCATTCTTCAAGTATGCTTTTGAAAACAAAAAGCCCTTGCAGAGTGACTACAATGCTTTCGTGAGCAAGAACCTCACCGCATCAGAGGTCTATCTGACAAAGCAGGAAGCAGCCGCTAACGTTGTTATTCCTGCTCCCTACCGCATCAGTGAGGGTACACTGGGTATCAAGGCAACTTTTGGGCGAGATCAGAATATTATTTTAGGTCTTGCAACTGACGGAGATTATACCATTTCCGACAACACCACCATTGCTTCTTTCTCACAGCACATCATCAACCACAACCCTGGCGTTGTTGAAGGTATGCAGCTGTCTTTTGTAGGTATTAATGCACAAGCAAACGGCTTGTTGGATAATCTCTATCTTTTGGAGCTTATTCTTGATACTACCAACACGACGGAAAAGGTTTATGATTACATCCCTGATCTTGCTGTTGAAGGTGGTCATATTTATTTGGACATTGACAATGGACCTAACCCTTCAGCTGGCGCTTTTGTCCTCAGCCACACAGTTGCAGGCAAAACCAAGGTCTCTACTGAATCCCTTGAGGCTTATGGCAGTTGGGCTGATTGGACAACCGATGCCCACCTCTACGAAGCCATCAACAGCTATGGCGAGAGCACCGAGGCATTCCTCGACAGCAACAACGCTCAGAAGCCTACCCTTTCGTAGTTGGTTATCTTGAAATATCTATCTGTCGCGCTCCTGTCCCACTTCACCAACGGGGCGGGAGCGCTTTTTTAACACCTCTGCAATATGAAAGCAAACACCAAGGAACTCATACACTACACCACTGCTTGCGCGATGCTTGCCGTGGGCACAGCCTTTTGCGCTTGGAGCTGTGCAGCACCGCCCGAGGGCGAGATACATTCATCCGTTCTCTGGCTGATGGGACAAATCATCATCTTCGTTGGATGTGTGTTCGGTGTCACATCTTATGTAAATCTACAGATAGACAGGAGGGTTGGGAATGGAAGTCCTGATAAATAGAATTGCCAGGGTTCGCCCTGCCAATGTTGTGATGTCGTACACCATCGGACACCTCTACTGCGATGGTATCTATGTCTGTGACACGTTGGAGCCCTACGACCGCGGTCTTGATGCCTCCATGTCTCTTGATGACATCCGAGTCCGCAAGGTAAAGGGAAGCACAGCCATACCCACAGGCACGTTTGACATTGATTTCAAGACGTGGAGCCCACGTTTCGGCTCCAAGGATTTCTACCTCTCCTCTTGCTCCGGCTACCTTCCTCGCCTGCGCTACGTCCCTGGCTTCGATGGCATCCTCTTCCATGTCGGCAATTCCAAAAAAGACACAGAGGGCTGCATCCTCCTCGGCTGGAACCGAGAGAAGGGCAAGGTCATCAACAGCAAGGAAGCATTCAAGAAGTGGTATCGAATAGTCAAAAATGCCGCTATGGATGGCGAGCCTGTTACACTGCGCATCACCCGACAATATGCTGTCTAATCACCTATGTACACATTTTTCAAACTCTTGTTGTTATGGGGTGCTTTCGTCTGCACTGGCTGTAGGTCGAAAAGCACCCTTTTTCAGTCCTCTGATACTCTAGATCTGCGACTGATGAACTCCCATGAGCGACAGATCCAAACGACTGACAGCATTTTCATAGAGCATTTTCGCGACAGCACGAAAATGGACTCTATTGTCTATGTCAAGAAAACGGAAATTATGCATCATTATCACACGATTCAGGTGCACGATACCATTGCCGTTGTGCGTGACTCCGTGAGGGTCTCGAATGCCACTACCGAGGTAGTTCGTGACCCCTCAATTTTAGAGATTTGGCAAGCCAGCATACCCACAAGCCTCACCCTTTCCATTATCTTTACATTGATTTTTCTCGCCCTCCTATTGAGAAAAAGGTAACTCCATTTTTCCAGTATCGGCAAAATGCTCTACCTTTGCATCAGCCTCGGAAAAGGAGGTGCAGGAGTGGTGTCTTGCGCTGAGCGATACGGGGTCGCGTGGTCAGCACTGACTTTCGGTGATAACCGAGGAGCGCACCAATGGCTAACTACCTTGGTGCGCTCTTTTCCTTCCCCGAGCTCTGCCCTACTCCATCGCGAGATATGCTGTAGTAGTTATGCCGAAGGTCAGATTTCATTAACATAATTGCTATAAGTTTGCACCACATTTTTTAGTTGTCTACTATAGCAATAAAATGAACTACGTTATTTCCGTCGACTGGTTCCAGTATTATTGTAAATCGGGTCGGCTTTTCAACCCGATATTTGGAACCTACTTCACTGGCAAACAGCCAAATGCTATGAATTATGTCAGCCAATACTACGTGGATGAATGTCCCGAGCATCATTCCATGTTCCGCAAGAGCTGTACAATTAAGTTACACAAGTTCCCCCTGGTTCATATCCATTATTCGCCCAAGCCGTCAACGATGGCAGCTAACTCAGTTGCCGTCAAGGTCACGAACCGAGCACTATATAGTAAATCATGGTCCTTCTACTTGCATGACATCATCGCTGCGCTTGACCTCCATATCTGCGGCATCACTCGCGTTGACCTATGTTGCGACCTGCAGCATTTCCATGATGGGCTTCTGCCAAACACCTTCATTCAGCGTTACCTCAACAACGGAACTTCAAAAAAGCGTTGCCAGTATGTTCGTGTTGGTGGAAATTCCTTCTGTGTGCACGGCAAGAAACGTCTGCGTTACGAGGATGGTGTGAAGAAGGAGAACATTGTAGGCACACAAAACTGCCTTGATTATATCCGTTGGGGTTCCCGACAGTCAGGTGTCTGCACATATCTCTACAACAAGAGCCAGGAACTCCTTGATAAAAAGTCGAAACCCTACATCAAAAAGATGTGGGAGGATTCCGGCATCATCGTCAACGAAGAGTTGCCTGTTTACCGACTGGAGTTCTCCATCAGTTCCAAAGCCATCAACTTGCGACCAGTCCACAGCAAGCGCAAGCACATCGGGCTTAACCCATCCTTGATGCGCCAACTGAATAAGGATGACTTTGCGACACAGGCCAACATAGAAGCCACATTTTGGATGTACGCAAATCGTTACTTCCGATTCCGCAAGGTGGGCAAGCAAAAGTACCGCAAGGACATGCCCATCCTGCAGCTGTGGGATGTTGAAGTGGAATCTTTCCTCAAACCATCATACTTCAACACTCAGTGTGACACTGGAGTAGCCGAGCGAAGAGCAGCCAACACCATTCAGAGGCTCATCCTCAATTATCCCGACCTGCCATCGCACTATGCCAACAGCATCAACACCTTCTCCGATTGTCTCACCTTCACAGGCTTTCTTAAGGAGAAACTGGAAAAGTTCAACGAGGATGGCCTGGACTACTTCCGAGGAAAAGACCAAGGTCAGTGGAAGCAACTGCAACGTGCAGGCATCGTCACGAAGGTACAAGAGACTGCGATGGAGCAAGCACTGGAGCGAGCCGTTGCCTCACGATTCGAGGAACTCCTCGGCTATGCCGAATTTACAGAGCTGTGGGACAAACGACAATGTTTCGTGGAGATGGCAGAGGAACTCCTGCAAGCAGAGGATGAAATACACCAAGTCTATGACCAAATTTATAGCGACTTATGACATTGAAGCAGTACCTTGGGGTGGTTAGGGACTATGTTAGGGCTGAGGAGCTCTATAACAAAACGCACAACGAACGTCACAAGCAAATTAGTGACATTCTGTTTCGCTTGATGCGTGACGAACTGAAGTGTCAACTACGCAGAGTAAATGAACCATACGAGGCTACTGAACCAAAAATATAGCAACAGATAAACAACAAGATAAACAACAAAGAGTTATGAAGAATAAGCGTACTTATTTGGACAGGATTGACGAGCAGGAGTTAGGTATCAAGCCAGGAACTACAGCAGAATCTACGGCACTTGAGTACATACCATATTGGGAACCCGACCCAAAATGCGCATCGTGGTACTGCCATGGGGAGGTGTTTATTAAGGAAAACATTGTTTCTGTAAGGAACTATCGCGTTATAGGATTAGCAAACGCATGCAGTAAAGATAGAAATTTCTTCCTCAAAGGTTACAATGCTGCTTTGCGAGATGTCATTAACCTACTGAAAATTGAAGGAATACTAGAGGTTGACGAAACCGATTGTGCACCAGGTGACGTGTCCCCTTACGATATGATTTTTTGAGTTATCAACATAGTTATTAACATTCTAAATCCAAAAGTTTATGCATGAACATGGAAAAGTTGTCTTCGTAGAAATCCCACGCGAAGGCGCATCAGAGAGAACAGGTGAAGTGTGGAAATCCCAAGACTTTGTCATAGAGATTGATGGACGATACACACGAAAGGTAAAGTTTAACCTGTATGGAGCCGAGAAGGTTGACAAGGCTCAGCTGCAAGTAGGCATGATTGTCGACGTTGATGCCGAGGTCGAAGCTCACGAGTACCAAGGTAAGTGGTATAACGAAATTCGAGCTTGGCGAATCACTTGCAACGGAGTTAATATAGCAGGATGATTGTTTTCATTGGTTTAGTTTAAGTAGTTATCTGGTCCGTCCCAGCTGTGAAGCTCGGACGGATTTTCTTTTTCCTTCACCCAACGACTTTTGGCACACATCTTGTGCTACCAACGCACTATGCTTAAAACACCTCTTACGGAAGTAAGAACTTGGCAAGCTGGCTCTTCGAACTTTCTTCGATTTTTCTTTGATTTTTGAAAGTTTGCAGAGTTGAAGCCGAGGAGATCCTGTTGTGATGTCGTTGTGATCAATTTGTGAACGCAGGTTCTCGCCACGACCAAACTTCAATTTGTTGGCAGTTCGTTGGTGGTTCGTTGCTTGCCAGCGAGCCAACTCGGGGCGCGATGTGGCACTTTCTCGCCACATCACTGCCCCTCTGCGCAAAGCGCATTTCCCGTGGCTGTTCGTTTCCTGCCTCGGAGCAAGTCGGGCGCGCGAGGCTGTAAACGGCCTCGCACTGCCCTTCTTGTGCTGCGCGCATCTTCGTGGCTGGCTGACTGCGTGCTCGTCATCTTGCTCGTCAACGGAGTAAGCTACGGACAGAGCGTGCCATGCAAGCATTTCGCGCACTGTCCTACGCACTGTGGACAAAAGTTACCAAACGCTCGGGCGATACACACTGCGGCAAAGCCACAGCGAGTACCGCCCTCGCTACAGCTGGAGCAAGGGGTGTCCGTTGGGTGCTGTAACCCCCCTGCCTTTTTCCTGCTGTGGCACACTGCTGCCTGGTGTCGCTGCCTGTGGCGCGTGGGGTATGGTGCTTTGGGGGTTTTGCCCTCCCTGCATACCCTCCCTGCAAACCCCCAAGGCACTATACCCCACTGATGCGCCCGCGTCATCGCCCCCAGGCAGCAGAGAGCCACAGCAGGGGCAGGGGGAGAGCGGTACGTGCCCGGCACTCCATCACAGATGGAGAGCCCGGCACACATTTTCTACATCGCTCCGCACGGCTTTGCGATGGCTCTGTGGCAGGTTAAAAGTTACCAAACGCTACGCGCTGGCGCACTATCACGCGCCAGCACTCCGCTACAGCTGGAGCAAGGGGTGTGTGCTAGCTGCGTGCCCTCTGCTGCGTAAAGAACATAATAGTCATTGTCCTCCCCTTGGGTTCTGCTGTGCTGAGATGGGGTAGTCGCCTCTGCTCGGTACCCTCGCGCCATCGAGTACCCCATCACAGCACGGCAGAGGGTATGATAATGGTATATTATGTTAAATACGCATCAGAGGAAAATTACATTTCCCTGCTTGGTCGTTGGTTGTCACCTTGCCCCCCGCCGCACAGATGCGCGTCGGGAGGCATGCCCGCCCCCCACCCCTATATACATTTCCCTGATTGCTCGCTCGCTGCCTCTGCGCGCCCGTCCGTCTGCCCCACTCCCTTCGGTCGGGGGCAGCCCGTCCGTGCGCATTGTCCCACCCACCCACGGGGCTGGGGCGCTGGGGTGCGTGCCATCCCCCTCTCCTCGGCTGAAGCCTCGTCGAGGGGGTCGCTCTGGCGTCGCTCCCGTTGGTCGCACCTTGTCGCTTTGGCTCGCCCCCCAGTGCCCCATCCCCTCCCTGTTTAATTCCTACGGCTTGCGTACTCATCGCAGCATCCGATCGTGATTTTTGTCACATTCCGTAGGTTACTTTTCCATAGAGGTGCGGTAGTGTAACACCGCACCACATTTACGGTTCGAAAATGTGAGTGGGGTCTCATAAAGAACTGTCAGCCACTGCAGTACATTCAAAAAATACCACCGACTGGCTGCTTTTTTATATTTTATTTAATGCCCTTCGGGGTTTTGGCTTTCCATCATACCTGCCAACGGGCGCGATTGAGTGTTATCGGGCTATCCATCATCTTACCGCGCCCTCTTATGCCGCGACCCACCTGTCTGCGCGACACCATCATTTCCGAGCGCGACATGCCGACAGACTGCGGAGCGCCATCTGCCCTTTTTATATAATTTTAATGGTTTTGGGGGGTAATGCGCGTTGCGCATTGGGAAAGTGCTCGCTGGCTGCTATCCTTTTCCGCTCCTCGCCATCGCTCTGTTCTCGCCCTTACGGGCTGCGCCTCAGAGCGATGGCTGCGGTGCGGCTGTTATGGTTTCAGTATGGCGTACAGTGCGCCAATACATAGGATACTCTCGATGCTGCAGAAAATTACTGCTCCCATGGGGGTTGCTCCATGTGCCAGTACTTGGATGTTTGCGGTTACCCAGCAGAAGAATAACATCCCACACATTGCTTTTCGTTTATTCTTCATGGCTTGTCCTCCTCGTTATCCAAGTTATGTGTCCGTTTAGCATGTCATCCTCATACTCTACACTCTGTAGGCTCCTGGCTGTTGCCGTGGCTATGGCTCGTAGATTGCGCCATATAAGTATATCTTTATGGTTGCCCTCAATAGCATCTCTGTCAATCTCTCTTACAAGGTCATCAGCCTCTTGTGCCATGGCTGTTTGCATGGCTAAGATGTGCGCAGCGCGCACTTGAATGGTGGTGTAATTAAGCATAATTTGCGTGGCAGCTACCGGCTGTCTCGGTTTAGATCATTTTTTAATGTTACATCTCTCCCTCGAACTCGCGCACTATCAGATGGTCTATGAATGCGCTCTTGTTCTTTACTTCTCGTTCCAGATAGCCATGTGCCTTTTGGCTAATTCTCACAGAGAGGGCTATGTTTCGCCCTCTCTTCATCCTGCCGGAGTTCGCTCTAGCTCCTCCATGCGTCTGCTTTGGTTCTTTACTTTCCATTGTTAATAAGTATTTGTATTTGCCATATTGCCTTAGCGATGTGGCATCGTGCGATGCCCAGCGCCTTGCGTTCTGTATCCGTGTACCTGTAGATTTCGTGTGCCGTGCGTATGCTGTTGAGGGTCTGCCGTAGCTCTGCCACTGCTTTCTCCTCTTGCACTCGGTTCTTCGCTTTCGACTTTGAGCGTGGGAGCCATCCAGCCCCCACGTCCAGCATTATATCTCTTGCGCTCATAACACAGCATCATTGGCGATGATGGCAAATGACTCAAGCCCCATTTCCGTCTCGGACAGCTTGCCCTCTGCTATCTCAATATCGGTGACTGCATCTATAAGTAACTCATGCAGCCCTCTTGCATCCTCTGCCATCTCGTCCTCATTTGTGCTATCTATCAATGGTTGATACCTCGTATACCATTCGTCTCTGATGTCCTGCAACAAGTTGGACATTTCTTCTATCTTCAGTCTCATGCCGTGTATCTCGGTCACCATGCTCTGAACCTTCTTTATGTTTTCTCTCATTGGTCTTGTGTTTTGAAGTTATGTATTTCTAGTTGTCCATCTATTATGTTGTCTTTGGTGCTGGTTCTGTGAACGTAATTAAGCCCAAGTGTTATTAGGGTTTTACGTAGCACATACAGGTTTGCCAAGTGTTCTAATGGGTCGTCATCACCA
>CALBJW010000104.1 GCA_937893145.1 uncultured Prevotellaceae bacterium
CACGAATTAATAAATTGGAATAGAAAAAAATATTCGCTAAAAGGCGAACGCTCGAAAAATAAGCCATAAAAACATCGCAGAATCATCCGTATTTTTCTTGAATCTTTATAACACATGGATATAATATGCAGTGTGGGGATATTAAGCCCCCCGACATGGAAATAAGTTTATCAGTAAAAAGACTAAAAAGGAGAACGACATGAAAAAAATTGGTATATTAGGCGGCACCTTTAATCCTATTCATTCAGCACATCTGCAATACCATATCTAATGGCATCTTCGCCAATGAGCCAAAGTGTTTTTTCGCAATCTTTGGTTATTGTTTGAATATCTTTTCCTGTGTTTTCACAGAGTATCTTATAAAGTTCTTCTTCTATATGCTGAATTTCATCATCCGTTTTTTCCTTAGGATTGGGAACATTAGGTGTATGAATCATAATACGTGCATTCTTAGATACACTGCGATGTCCATGCTGACCGCACGAAAAGATAACTGCTGCCATACTTGCAGCCAAACTATCGCATTCAGTGTAAATGGGAGAGTTCGAAAATTGAATAGCATCATAGACTTCTAATCCAGAGAAGACACTTCCTCCATTAGAATCAATATGCAACGTGATAATCTTGTCGGACTTGTTATCTAAATACAACAAAAGAGAAGATATATAAGAGGCTGTCGCATTGTTTATCTCTCCTAAGAGATATACTTTCCTTTCAACGAGAACTCTATGCCAATATTCATCTGCTGTTATATTTAGCCTATTAATAGTTTCATCAGTAACCTCATCAAAATACTGACCAGAAATGCCCACTTCTTTATTCCAGTCTAAAAACTTTTCGTGTTCCGTTCCAAGGCTATATTGACTATTATTTGTCTGACCACTCACATACGGTGTTTGTATGAGTAGCGCACAAGTCAATAATGACAGTCGTTTAATTTGCTTCAGTTGCATATTCAATCTTTATACTATTTGTTATACCAATCGATTCTTCTTTATTTCTTTGACCTCTTCTTACGCACCTTGTAGAAGTTATCCAATATCTTCTTAATCCAAGCACTATCGCTTGTCTTCATAATTTCAAGGGCTTTGGCAGCATCCATGATGTGCACGCCATCCTCATCGGTAGTTATGGCATCCTCAAAGAAGCCTTCGTTATATCTGCGTCGGACACCTTCTTCACTGGACATACAAAGGTAGGCTGCCATGGCTTCAAACCCTCGGATATACAAGTCCTTCGGGTTATAAACACCATCGAACTCTTCTGCCCATCTTGCCTTCTGACTCTTGCGGTCAGCCTTTTTCTGCTTGTTGACGAAACGCTGGAGGATTTTGAAATCCACGTCATCAAGAATACTTCCTTTTTCGTCTGAGTTTATCCACTTGGTGCAGTTGCCATTGTTGCAGAGAAGATAGAAATAGCGATATGTGCCGTCGAACAGGGTTACGGTGACATATCTTGCATAATTCTCGTCGGACTTAGTCCACTTGGACTTGTGCTTGTAGGGAATAGCCCTGCTTTCAAAGCTGACCTGCTTGATATGCTTGTGAATCAAGCGTGACCTTTCTTCATCGCTCTCTGTCTTTTCAATCTTTTCCTTCACATCAAGAAGTGTGGAAATATCATCGTTCACGCCTTCTGCACTATCACCTTTGAGGGCGTATAGACGGAGGATGTCATCAATTCTGTCTTTGAAATAGGCGATGTCCTTTTCATGCTCTATCTGATGCTTCATGATTTCGAGTTTCTGAGCATCAATCTCAACAATTCGCTTGGTCTTTAGTTCCTTGCTGATGTCGCCATCCATGTAGAGTGAAAGTATGCGCTCTCGCTTGCTTTCAATATCGTTCAGACGTGGCTGGATGGCATCTATCTTTTCTTGAATAACAGCAATCTTTGCATTAAACTGGGTAATATCTTCCATGGCTGAACTCCAAAGGTACTTGCTTTCAAGTTCAATGGCGAGATACCACAAGAGGGAGTCCATAGCGTTAGCAGAAATGACAGTCCTATTTGAACATTCCTTTGAGGGCGCATTAGGGGTAGCCGCATAATTCGGCACGAAAGCACGGTGACAACGATAGACAATTCTCCCACCGTGTGAAGCATACATCTTTGACCCACATTCTGGACATACAATCAAGGACTTTCCGTAATAGACATTCGCGACCTTACCATAGTTGTTATTATTTGTATTTGCTATCTCACGGCATCGTTCATATTGCTCCTCGGTGATGATAGGTGGATAGGCACGCTCAAATTTTCCTTCAGTTATCAGTTTCCTGCCTGTCAACAATTCATTTTTGAGAAGATGTGAAACAAAGAAACTGGAGAAGTCTCTCATCCCGGCTCTCTGATTGCCACCAGAGAAATGGCGGTACTTGATACCTCGCTGCTGTAACTCCAGAGCAATGCGTGGCTGGGAATAACCTGCCTCATAGAAGTCATAGATGGTGCGGATAACCGATGCTTCCTCCTCGTCAATGATAATGAGGTTGTCTTGGTCGGGGTCGAAAGTATAACCATAAGGCACTCGACCACCTGCATACTTGCCTTCAAGAGCCTTCTGCTCTCTTCCTCTGCGGAAACGCTCCTTCTTCTCGATAACCTCTTGCTCAGCAAAGCAACCGAAGATGGAGAAGACCAGGGAACCCATGGTATCAAACTTCGTTCTGTCGGGTTCTTCCAAAAGGGTGAAGGATGGCTTCAGACACTTCAACTGAACCTTCTCTTTCTTGAAGAGGTTGTCACGGAGGGAGTACAGGGTGACAGGGTCACGAGACAGACGTGAGAGTTCAAAGATATAGACTCCATCTACATCATTTCGCTCGATGGCACGCTTGAGGTCATTGAGTCCTTCACGTTCAGCTTCCTTGAGTTTGACACCGCTTTCCTTCTTGGCGACAATAATAAAATCCTCATCAGTATAGCCATCAATAAAAGCGGCACTTTTGAGGGCTTCTATCTGAGATTCGAGTTCCTGGTTCTCGGTAGATACTCGAACAAACAATACTACTTTCTTCATTTTGATTCCTCCTTTCCGTGATGTTCATCAAAGTTCTTGACTGCTTTCTTTATCCATGCGTCTTCACTGGCTCGCATGATTGCTATTGCTTTCTCAGCATCAAGAATGTGGGTTCTTTTGTCAAACTGGCTTAGAGCCTCCTTGAATATGCCTTTTTCGCAATACCTGCGAACTGTGCTCTTGTTTATGCCGAGGTATTCGGACATCTCTTCGTAGCCATGGAGGTACAGACGATCTGGGGCATATTGGCTCTCAAACGCCTGTTTCTTTTTCTCTCTGTTCTTGGCTCTTTGCCTAAGCTTTGTCTTGTTTATCATCTTTCTCTCAATGGTCAACTCGACATCGTCACAGACCTCATGGTCGTTATTGGAGGTTATCCAGTGACCACCGTTGCCATCGGTGGACAAGAAATAATAG
>CALBJW010000105.1 GCA_937893145.1 uncultured Prevotellaceae bacterium
GCGTGATGCTTATCCTTACTATCAGCATACCGCCATCGGCTACAACTACCGCATGAGCAACGTGTGTGCAGGTATCGGCCGTGGTCAGATGACTGTTCTGGATCAGCATATCGCTCACCATAAGCACGTGCAGGCTTTGTACGAAGAACTCCTTGCTGATGTCCCTGGCATAACCATTCATCATCAACCAGCAATCATTAATCCAGAAACAGGCAAGCCTGTTTATGATAGTAACTTCTGGCTTTGTGCGGCAACTATTGATCCTTCGGTTCATGTTCAGGGACAGGAGAATGCCTACAAGGAGGTCATCAAGACCGCTGTGGGTGGTGCTGCCGGTGTCATTCATGCCGTGGATTCCGCCACAACCGATTGTCAGCCGAATGACAACGTGGAGGCATTGCGTGTCTTCATGTTGGGCAAGAAGGTGGAGTGCCGTCCAGTTTGGAAGCCTATGCACAAGCAGCCGGTGTATGCCGATGCTGCCGTTTACACTAACGGTGTGGAAGAAGACCTCTTCAAAGTCGGCTTCTGTCTCCCTGCAGGACCGTATGTGACTGATGAGGATGTGAAATACATCGTTGATTGCATCAAGGAGGCTATCAGCTAACGCTGAATAGGTTTCAGAAAGTTTATGAGAATACAAAGATATTTATGTTTGGCTTTGCTGGTGTTCTTGGGGTGCATTTCGGTGTGTGCCCAGGAGCAGTTGGTGAAGGGTGTGGTTGTGGATGACCTCGGTGAGAAATTGCCGGGGGTGCATGTGATGCAGAAGGGAACGAAGAATGTGGTGGTGACGGACCTGGAGGGTCGGTTTTGGATAGCTGTGGAGAAGAGTGCGGCACAGGTGCTGGTGTTCTCGTTCACTGGTATGCAGACGAAGGAGATGAAGATTGGTTCGGGAGTGATGAAGGTGGTGATGAGGGAAGACTCGAAGGTGATAGATGAGGTTGTGGTAGTGGCTTACGGTACTCGTAGGAAGGGAACGATAACGGGTTCGGTATCGACTATCAATGGGGATATAGTGGGGGATGCTCCTGTGGCAAGTTTTGATCAGGCATTGCAGGGAAAGGCTACGGGTTTGTCGGTGTTGCAGGATTCGGGTGATCCGAGTGCGGCGGCTACATTCCAGATTCGTGGTACTAACTCGATAAATGCGGGAACGGAACCTTTGTTTGTGGTGGATGGTGTGCCTGTGTCGGCAAGTGAGTTTAATGCTATCAACCCTGCGGATATTGAGGCGTTCAGTGTGCTGAAGGATGCAAGTTCTACTTCTATATATGGTGCTCGTGCTGCGAATGGTGTGGTGGTGATTACGACCAAGAGGGGAAAGAGTGGCGCGAAGGCACAGGTGAAATTCAGAGGGCAGTATGGTTTTTCGAACTTGGCATACGGCAAGTGGTCGCAGATGAATACAACGGAGCGACTTGACTTTGAGGAGTCGGTGGGTATTCGTGTGCCAGGGACTTACGACCGTGAGACATTGGAGAAGACGAATATCAACTGGAAGGACCTTGTGTTCAGGAATAATGCTCCTACTCAGAGTTATGATGTGAGTGTGGGTGGTGGTAGTGATAGGATAAACTACTTCATGTCGGCTGGTTATTTCAATCAGATAGGTACAGCTATAAATAGCACTTTTGAGAGGATGACCTTGCGTGCTAACCTTGAGGTGCAGGCAACGGATTGGTTGAGAATGGGTAGCAATAGTTCGTTGACTTATTCGGTGGCAGACCAAGCAGATTATGGTTCGTATAGCATCATCACTCCTATTTCGGCTTCGAAGTTTATGTTGCCTTACTGGGATCCTTTCAAGGCAGACGGCACATATACTTCGCCTAAGGACGATACATGGAGAGGTTCGTACGAGAACCCTCTGGAGTGGGCTGAGGCAAATCCTTTGAACAGGAAGAAATATCATGTATTGTCGAGTACATTCTTGCAGATAGAACCGATAGAGAATCTACGTGTCAAGACCTTGTTGGGTATTGATGGTGGAGTGACAAGAACGAATACAAGTTCACGACCAAGTTATGTGTCGAACTACGGTTATGGTACAGTAGGAAAGGCTTATTCGCAGGCATATAACTTGACATGGACAAATACTGCTACATATAACTTCACGGTTGCAGAGGAGCATCATGTGAATGTGTTGCTTGGACATGAGTTGACACGCAATGCAAGTGATGCGTTTAGTGTGGTGTCTAGAGGACAGACAAATGATAAGTTGTTAACGCTTTCGACAGGAACGACTGCTACTTCGTGGAGTGATGCTACGGCAGCATCTACTTATCTCTCGTTCTTTGGACGAGGAGAATATAACTTGAAGAACAGGTACTTCGTGGATTTGTCGTTACGACGAGATGCTTCATCCAAGTTTGGAAAGCAAGCACGATGGGCAACATTCTGGAGTATTGGTGCCATGTGGGATGCCAAGCAAGAACAGTGGTTGAAGGTGCCAGGATGGATGGATAAGTTGCAGTTGTCTGCAAGTTACGGTACAAGTGGTAATTCGTCTATTCCTAATTATGACCATTTGTCGCTTTATTCTGCAGGACCTCAGTATTCGGGAATGGCAGGTATTGCTCCATATAGTCGAGGCAACGAGAACTTGACATGGGAAAAACTCAGAACGCTGAATGTGGCGTTGAAGACAGGATTCCTGAAGAGAGTGGAGTTGACAGCGGAGTTTTACAATAAGGTCACAACAGATATGTTGATGGAAGTGCCAATAACATTGGGAAATGGATTCAGTACCCAGTGGGATAATATTGGTGCTATGGTGAATAGAGGTGTGGAGTTGGACATGAATGTGAGTGTTCTTCGAACAAAAGACTTTGTATGGTCGATAAATGCAAATGCCTCGTATAACCATAATGCCATAACAGAACTATACAACGGACTGGATGAATACGAGATACCTGCAACAGGACTGATGTTGAAGGTTGGGCATCCATACGGAGAGCATTATCAGGTGAGATATGCTGGTGTGAACCCAGTGAACGGTGATGCACTCTGGTACACTAAGGATGGAAAGGTCACTAATGTGTATGATGAGAGTGATAAGGTGTTGTTGGGAAAGAGTTATATGGCACCTTGGATGGGAGGTTTTGGAACGATGCTTTCGTGGAAAGGACTTACCCTTGATGCTCAGTTCTCGTGGGTGGCAAACCGTTGGATGCTGAATAATGACAGGTGGTTTGATGAGAGTAATGGACTTTACTCTTCGGCATATAATCAGAGTACAGCATTGTTGAGGGGATGGAGGCAGCCAGGAGATGTGACAGATGTTCCGAGATATGGAGTGTCGCCAGAGATGGATAGTCATCTGTTGGAGGATGCTTCGTTTGTGAGATTGAAGAATCTTACAATCAGTTATCGTTTTGGAAAGCCACAAGGTGCTTTGGGTAATGTGATAGAGAATGCTCGAGTGTTTGTGCAGGGGCAGAACCTGTTGACATTTACTAAGTTTAGTGGAATGGATCCAGAGGCGAGTGCTAATGTTTATCAGGCTACTTATCCTATGAGTAGGCAGTTTATGGTGGGAGTGGAAGTTGGATTTTGATGATTGATGATTAGTGATTGATGATTAGTGTATAAAAAAAGATTTATCCTTTGATTTATGCAATGATTTATCATAGATTCAAGCGTAGCGCCTTTGTTAAAATCGTTCTTTTTTTTATGCAAGATTTATAACAGATTTATGATTTAGATTTAAATCTTTTCATAAATTTATGATAAATCCGACATAAATGGTATAACGAATATTTAAGAAAGCGGCCTGAAGGCCTTGAATCAGTGATAAATCAAATCATAAATCTTGTGATAAATCTATTTCCCAAACATAAATTTGGGATTAGTGATAAAGACGATTTATTATAGATTGGCATTGATAATTTATGACAGAACAAGAATATATAGTTAAACGTGATTCGTTATTTAAGAGTATCGCCAATTGTGCATTTGCTTCATACAACTTCTTCCATAATGGTATGGATGAGTTGACATATGAAGCAGGCTTAAAGGTAGAATTAGAGCTTCTAAAGAAGAAGGTTTATCGTCAGGCTGAGTTTCCTATTTATTATAAAGGTATGGTCAGTGGGGTGAATAGGCGTATGGACTTAGTGGCTCAGGATGAAGAACTGGGATTGGTCATACTTGAGTTGAAAGCGATAGATAGAGTTGGAGAGGTGCAACGCCATCAGTTATGGTCGTACATGAAGTTGATGAATATTCATCTTGGTATGCTAATAAACTTCTCGCCAAAGGGAGTTTATTATGAGTCTTATCAGTTGAATGAAGAAACTGGTTTATGTGATAGAGTGTAAATCTTTTCGTAAATCTATGATAAATATGACATAAATTTATTACTGACATTTATTCAAGGCGGTCTAAAGACCTTGAATCTATGATAAATCACGCATAAATCAGTGGATAAATTTAGATTTTTCGTTATGATTAGAAAGATATTAGTGTTGTTGTTGGGATTATTGCTTGCTGCATGTGAGGGATTCCTGACAGAGTTGCCGGATACGGCGGTGCCGGAGGGGGAGGCGATGAAGGACCTTGCTTCGGCGGAGGAGGTGTGTTTGGGTGTGTATAGCACATTCAAGAATCCGGCATTGTATAGTGGAACGATGGTGCAGGCACCTGAGGTGCAGGCAGATTTGTTTTATGCAGCGAAGGGATATAGTAATAGGTTTGGTGATTTCTATCGTTGGGAGGTGAATGCTAATGATGCTTCGCTGTTGGATGTGTATTATGGATTGTATCAGATAGTGAATCGTTGTAATTTCTTCCTTGACCATGAGGCAGAGGTGCGTGAGACTTTGAAGACAAAGGAAGAGAAGGCTTCGATGGATAAATATACTGCGGATGTGTGTTTTATGAGAGCATACGCATATAGCGATTTGATACGCCTGTTCTGTAATGCTTACGAAGAGGATAAGGCAGATGAAACGCTTGGTGTGCCGATGTATTTGCATTACAGAGAGGGGGATGGTTCGACTGTCATTAAAGGTCGTTCTACGATTAGGGAGTCGTACGCACAGGTGTTGAGTGACTTGGATAGAGCAGAGGAACTTGAACCTCGAAAGGGTTGTGACACTCCTTTCATTACTCAGGGCGCGGTGTATGCTTTGAGAGCAAGAGTGTTATTGAACATGAGGAAATGGGAAGAGGCTGAGGATTATGCCACTAAGGTCATAGAGCATAAGTCGGGAAGTGGATATACTTACGAGTTGGCAGATGCTTTCTATAATGTTGCTGCACCGGGTGGTGTGACAAATGAGTACGACTATATGTGGACCTACGACTCTTCGGATGAGATAATATGGAAGATTGCGTTCTCGACAACCGATATGGGTGGTTCGATAGGAGGATTGTATATGAGTTATACTTCAGGCAGATACAATCCTAATTACTTGCCTGCAAACTGGTTGTTGGATTCTTATACACAGGGCGACTATCGTTATACTGCATTCTTCACGAAGACCACGACCATGCAGGGTGTGGAGTGGGAAGTGATGACAAAGTTCCCTGGCAATCCAAGCATTGATGGTACATCGGGAATGTACTTCACCAATATGCCAAAGATGCTCAGACTGAGTGAGACTTACCTCATTCGTGCTGAGGCTCGTTGTATGCAGGGTAAGGTGGCAAAGGCTTGTGAGGACTTGACTGCTTTGCGTAAATGCAGAATACAGAATTATGGTTCGGCATCGTATAGCGAGGATAATCTGCTTGCTGCGATACAGGATGAGAGAGCAAAGGAGTTGGTGGGTGAGGGATTCCGACTTACCGACTTGAAGCGATGGAATCTTGGTTTTGTGAGAACAGAACAGCCTGGTACTATTGATGGCAGTAATTATAATAGGTTGAAGGTAGATGCTGGGAATAAGCGTTTTACTTGGTTGATTCCTCAGCATGAGATAACTGCAAGTAAGGGAGTTGTGGTGCAGAATTAGAGGATTAAAGGTTTAAGGGTTTAAGGGTTTATTGGTTTAAGGTTTAAAGGTTTAAGGTTTAAAGGTTTAAGATTATGAGAAAAGACATATATGTACTTTTTTTGGTGCTTGTCTCGTTGTGGGTGATGGGAGGTTTTACCTCTTGTTCTTCTGATGAGAGCAGGAACTACTATGAGGGGGAGTCGTTTGTGATGTTTCAGGACTCTGCTTGTGTGATGCCTGTTACGGAGGATGGCAGAGTGTTTGAGGTGGCAGTGGGAATGACTCGTGCAGTGGAGCATGATAGATATGTGGCTGTGGCAGTTGAACCTATGGAGACGAATGCCATAGAGGGTTATCACTTCGAGTTGGAGAGTCATAATGTGCTTATTCCTGCTGGTAAGTTAACTGGTAATGTGAGGATTAAGGCGAAGTATGATAACATTGAGAGTGTGGATGACTCGCTTGCAGTGACCTTGAGAATACTTGCAAGTGGTGAAGAGTTGTCTTCGTTGTATGGTAGCAAGACCAATATCAGACTGCAGAAGGTGCGTCCTTTCAGGATTGATGATTATGTGGGGGACATGCAGATAACCTGTACTTTCCCTTATTCCACTTCATCGGTTACTCGTTATTATGTTAAGACTGAGAAGGTGGATGCTCATACACTTGTATTGAAAAAGGTGTTTGAGGATACTCGTGATATAGTCATTAAGTTTCATGAAAACAAAGATAATCCGTTCGACCAGAACATAGATGTTAAGGAACAGGTGGCATTTACGGATGAGCGTTTTGGCCCTGTGTCTATGTCATCTGTGGATGGAGCACCAAGTTATTATCTGCCTGAGGATAGAGCGTTTGTGCTTTATCTTGATGCTTACCTTTCACATTTGGGCTCGTTTGGTTCTTATTACTACATCTTCCAGTGGGTTACACCGGATGAGGTGTTAGCAGATAAGAATGGATTGGGAAGTTTGTGGTAGGATTTAATGTTTAAGAGTTTAAGGGTTTAAGAGTTTAAGGGTTTATGAGTTTAAAGGTTTATGAGTTTATTCGTATATAGGTTTAAGAATTTGTGGGTGTGCTTTCTTCTCCTTGCGCTGTTCTCTTGTTCCGAGAAAGCAGAGGAGACGATACTCACGGCAGATGATTTGTTTGCTGTGAGGGAGATAGCCTTTGATGGTATTGCAGGAGAGCAGAAGCATACCATTGAGTTTGAGGCACCTCACGCTTGGACTTCCGAGATACATAGTCTTGGAATGTGGCTTCAGGCTGATGTGTTTAAGGGAAATGCTGGAAGGGCAAGTATAACTGTTCGTCCTAAGAGTGATAATTTCGGAGTGACAGCTCGCGAGGCAACTCTTGAGATTTACATCGATGGAATGGAGGCATACACCATAAAGGTGAATCAAGCTTCCGCAGCTACTGGCGACATACAAGTCAATGGACATGTCGATGAAGGACTGATGAACCTGAGAGCAGACGATTCCGGCAATGAATTTAGCGATACCCTCTGGGTGACATCCAGCAAACGATGGACCTTGAAGGCTGATGCCAGTGCTGCTGATGTGTTGTCGTTCGAGACCGATGGTGAATCACGAAACGGAGAAGAACAAACCGTGCAGGTTGTTGTCAAGGCTTCGTACAATAAGTTTTCCTCTTCTGTTTATGAAGGTAAGTTCTATATCCAGACAGAAGAAGGAACTGCTGTGCCTATAACAGTGAAGGCAGCCGCTAAGGTTGGAGTGTATGATTCCCAACATGCTCTGCAAGGTGAGGCGGAGAGAACAAGTTTCCAACTCGTTGATACACTAAAGACAGGACGATTTGAAACGAATTTCTATATCGACAGCAATATCCGTTGGACACTTGGCGATATCCCTGAATGGATAGAAACCGCAACGGACAAGAACACAATCACCAATGTCACTTCAGCGGGCAAGATTACACAAGGTCGCCATCACATATCCTTCCAGTTGAAGAAGAACGCGTTGAGTCGTGATGGCAAGACAGGAATCATAGAACTCGTTGATGTTCGTGGCGAAGTGGTGAAGAAGATAAATGTGACATACGCAGGTGTGGGTTCCAACTATGTGTCGAACAATCTTGCATTCAAAGGACAAGACCCATTCGGCAATCCTTGGGGCTTTGAAGCAAAGGCATCATCAATAGACAGGAATAATGATGCAGACTATTGGAAAGAGGTGAGTCATGAGTTTGAAATCACCACATCGTCCAACTTCACATCCATCAGTGATGCTCCGTTCCATCTCATCCTTGTTCGTGGTGATGGAGGTGTGCCTCGCAAACAGGAAGTGCATTGGGCAAAGCTCGAGATGGTTGCTGGTAGTCCTTCAATGACTGGCGACCTCTATACTCGTAAGATTGCTATCCGAGTGAATGATCGTGGCGATTCGGACGACAAGAACAAACTGACCAATCAAACAGAATGGCGATATGCCTTCGTGTATATCGTTCCTCTTGATGTGTCGTTCAACGACCTTTGGAATGGCGACAAACTCAAGGATAAGTATGCCAACGACATGCTGATTATGGCACAGAAGAATGACCCTGATGCTCAGTACACCTTCGGTTTCAAGGAGGTGAACGATGGTGGCACCGTTGATGTTCCTGCAAAGGGTGGGGCAATAACCTTGAGTGTCACACCAGGCAGTTATTCCCTGTGTGATGTGTTGATGCAGATGCAAGGAGCAGATGGCACATGGAGTCGTGTGGGTTCCGACATCTGTTCGATGGACTACACTCGAAATGGCGAAGAACTCTCGACCATCACATTTACCTTGAGCGAAAACAAGAAAGTGACCAATCCATTCACTCACCAAACCGTTGGAGCACCTCGCCACATTAAGGTTTCGATAAATGCCTTCCTTGGTGACCTCGAAGGTACAAAGACGATTTTTGAGTTTTATATAAATCAGGCAATAGATGAATAAAAAGATAACATACATTTTACTCCTTATTGTAGCGTTGTTGGGCTTCGCTTCATGTTCTGAGGAAGAAGTAGTCTCGTCCGAAGGATATGGATATGTGCAGGTGAAGTTGCAGAAAGCCGCTACTCGAACATTGCTTGAAGGCAATCCTCTTGAACATCTTCGTGATGCAAAGAAGATTCGCCTTTCTTTGCGTTATAATGGTAAGACCATAGAACAGACACTCAACCTCCTTTCCTCTTCCGATGATGCAGCCGAATACCAGCTGCTCTCCGAAGATGTGGCAATGCAAAGCGGTGAATACAAGGTGCTTGGCTATGCCCTCTACGGTGATTTCAACGGAGGAGACATGGCTGAGGTTCTGCAAGTTGTCAGCATGGATAGTGATGTGTCGTTTGTAGTGCAGAAGGACCAACTCACACAGCAAACCTTCCTCGTGGAGGCAAAGGAATATGGCAAATTCTCTGCCCATATCATCCGCCTTGAACCACAAGCCACCCGTGCTGGTGCTCCAGTGTATAGCGAGCTGTTCAACTATAGCGACATAGACAGTGTGCAACTCGTTCTTGAGCGCAGTGTTGGTGGCATCGTGTATCGTGAAGACCGTAAGGTGAAGGCACATGCTAACCCTACCGACGAACCGACATACGAGACAGATAGCATCAATCTGCAGACAGGCAACTATCGACTTTCCCACTTCGAACTCTTCAATCGTCGAGGTAAGTTTATGTATGCACAGGATGTGGATGTTGCTTTTGAAGTGAAGCACTTTGCCCTCTCCAAATCCCAGATTGAAGTCCTGCAGCCTATGACACAAGGAGTGAAGGACGGTATAGCCCTCAAGCAGATTTGGGATGCAATGGACGGAGAGCATTGGAGTTTCCACGACCAGGGAGCATACGGTGGCAACTGGGTATTCAAGATGAGTGATGGTTCGCCACGCCCTCTTTCTGCATGGGTAAATCAGCCTGGAGTGATAGTAGGCAGTACAGGTCGTGTCATCACTCTCAATCTCGGAGCATTCAATCCTATGGGAGAAGTGCCAGATGCCATCGGACAACTCGATGCACTCGAACGCCTCTACCTTGGAGAACACACCGACGAAGTGTATTACACCCTCGAAGGAGTAGGGGGAATGCACTACACCATTTCACCTTATATAATAAATAAGACAACCGACCTCAAGCAGCATCGTATGGATATAGCTCGTGAAAGGGCTCTTATCCGTAAGTTGAATGTCACTCGTTCCCCTTTGCTCTCGCAGCAATATGATGCAGACATCAAGTCGTTGAAGTATGCAAGTTCATCGGTACAGACAGGTTCCTACGACCCAGCCAACCGAATAACGGGCATTAGTGAGGAGATTGGTAAACTCACCAACCTCACCGAACTGTACATCGCCAATACCCTCATCACTAAATTGCCTGCAAGCATCTCCAAACTCACCAATATCACCGACCTCGAACTCTACAACAATCCTTTCACAGAACTCGATGGCGACATCTTCAAGGGAATGACATACCTCACAGCTGTCAATATCGACCGTCTCTTCAATCTGTCCGAAGCACAGCTGCTTGAAGCACTTGACAAGATGTGTGAGAGTTGTACAAGGATACAGTTGCTTTACCTCTGCAATCTGAAGCTCACTCGATTGCCAAGCAAGCTCAATCACCTTACCGACCTCCGACTTCTTGATGTTTCCACCAACAAGATTTCAACCATATCCTCACTCCTTCCGATAGCACCAGTACAGGTTGTTCTTGACCACAACGAACTGACCTCTCTCCCTGCCGACCTCTTCAATGTAGATGACATCGAGTCGTTCTCATGTACTGACAACAAGTTGAAGGAGTTCCCAGCCGTGTTGAGTAATCTCAGCGGACTCTATTCCTTCAATTCCGTTGATTTGACAGGCAATAGGATGCATGGTTTCCAGGAGGGTTTCAGTGGCATCCGATGCGAGAAACTGCTTATGGGAGTAAACTACATGGGTCGTCGGCCAAACGAAACAGGCAGAGCATTCATGCCAGAGGAGTTTGCCAAGACAAAATCCATAATCAACTACCTCGACCTCTCGTACAACAACATCGACACCATTCGCAACAGCGCCATCAAGGGACTCACATACCTTCAGGCACTCGACCTCTCAAAGAATGAGTTGCGCTATCTGCCTTCCGCATTCAATGCCGAGAACCTCCCTTACCTCACGGGTGTTGATGTGTCGCACAATCAGTTCCGTGGATTCCCAAACAACATCCTGAATGTCTCTTCACTTCAGCAACTCCTCATCTCCGACCAGGGCTATTTCCGCGATGAAGCAGAGACACAGTGGGTACGAACAATGACAACGTGGCCAGAGTATCTCCATCGCCATTCTTCGCTCACCAATGTTAATATGAGTGGTAATGACTTCCGTGTCGTTACCAACTTCCCAGCAAACCTCACAACTCTCAATGTGACAAACAATCCAAACATCAAGATGGAGATTCCGAGTGATGTGTTGTATCGTATGTCTCAGGGATTATTTATTTTCTATTATGATGAAACACAAGATATTCATTAGTCTTCTCCTTATATGCACCTTCCTTCTTGGATGTAGCGAAAGTGCAGAACTTGAGACCTTCGGTTTGTCCGAAGAAGAACTCACCTTCCCTGCTGATGGAGGTTCTTTCTCTATCGATTTGAGTGCGGCAGAGGACTGGACCGTCTCTTGTGACAAGGAGTGGTGCATGGTCACTCCTGTGAATGGAATGGGTTCAACGACATGCGAGATTCGTGTTGATAGCAGTTACCTCTATTCCGAACGAGAAGCGCATCTCAACTTCCGTTGTGGCAGATATAGCCGTTTGCTTACTGTCAGACAGTTTGGATATGAAAAGGTCATCCGACTTGAGAAGACAGAGATTGAAGTGCCAGACTTCTCCGACTACGATGCCCTCTTCGAAGAGATACAGGTGGAGTCGAATGTCAATTACGACATCCTCGTTGAGTATGCTGATGCTGAGACCTCAGATTGGATTACCGTAAGGAAAGAAGCACCAAAGGCACAGTCCGTTCCTCGCCCTGGCAAGGTTCGCATCAACTATAAGATGTATATGGACAGCAGCAAGGACCGCATCGCTACCATCATCTTCCGCCAGAACGATGCTGAGGAGGGCGAAACACCAGTCGAGAGCCGCCTTACCTTCCGCCAGACTCATGCTCAGGAGATAATCCCAAGTCGTGAGGGCGACTCGCTCGCCTTGCTTGCACTCACTCGCATCATGCGTGTATCTACAAATTGGGACACCAGCCAGTCCATGATTTATTGGCAGAACATCAAACTTGAGGACATCACATACTTCAACACCAAACTCCAGCGCACCATCACCGAACCTCGTGTTGTGGAGGCATCCTTCACCATGTTCGACACCGATGGTGGCATACCTTATCAGGTTCGTTTCCTCGACCAACTTCGTGTCCTTATGTTCACAGCCAACGCCAATGCACATATCCGCCACATCGAACTCGGCGAAGATGTTTGTTCCTTGCCGAAGCTCAAGGTTCTCAGTCTTGTGGGCTATGGCATCTCTTCGCTTCCTGATGCCATGAAGAATATGGACAATCTTGAGGAACTCGAACTCAGCGGCAACAACTTCACACAGTTGCCAATGGACATCCTCAAGGCTCTCGACAAGAAGAAACTTTGGTATGTGAACTTCGCCAACAATCGTCGTCGTGATGTGTTCGCTCGTTTGTATGAGAATGCAGCAGTTCGTGACACACTCGGACTTCACGGACAACTTCCAGAGGAACTCTTCCAGCTCAAAAACATCAGTTACATAGGACTCAGTTACAACTACTTCGAGGGCAGCATCCCCGACATGGGATATGATGCCAGCCAGTACACCACACTTGCAGAGAAGGTGGCACACAATCCTGTCATGCCACAGCTTGAACAGCTGAGCATCAACCTCAATTACTTCAGCGGTGAACTTCCCGACTGGATTCTCTACCACCCTAATCTCCGTTGCTGGGACCCTTACACACTTGTGTTCAATCAGTACGAATCCTCTCGCGACTCTCGTGGTCGCAAGACAGGTTTCGCCAACGAACCCACAACAGTCGAACAGGTTTGTCCTCTCTGGTCCGCCTCCGATGATGAGAACAACGAATACTACGAGTCTCATCCTTTCAACCGCAAGAACACCTTCGACCCCAAACTGATGTACGATATGTTACGACACGATGCAGTATATAGAAAATAACACTAATATGAAAATAAAAACTCTATTCCTCTATCTTGCCACTCTCCTTACGCTTGCAAGTTGTTCCGAGAAGAACACCGAAAAGCCATACGACCCTCTCACACAGGGTCGTCTTTCGTTTGAGTTAATACGCAATAATGTGTATATCATCTCCTCCCTCTCAGAGGCAAAGACCATCAAGGTCACACTCCTTTCCGAAGAGGGCGACACCATCGTTCTGCCAAGCCTTGAACTGACAGGCGATGAGAACCTTATCCGCACCCCATACATACCTCTTGATGCTGGTGGCTATTGGGTTATCGGTTATCGTTGCTTCGACCTCCAGGCAGACCTCATAGACGACCTCGACATCACCATCGATGAGGACAATTATGTTGAGGTGGAAGTGGGCGAAGACCTCGACATCCCACTTCCTACTTATGTCAAGAAGGTTCTTACCACGAGCAACCTCTACAACTCGCTTCAGGGCATCTGTCTTGAGATTCTTGGCGATGATGAGAGTCTGTGGCCAGCATCGTGGGACTTCGCCAGTGGTGAAATCACCATCGAGTGGGCAGGACTTGAGTTCGATACCGACCAGTTCAGCAATCCTACCGATGTGATAGGTTTTGTGCTTGATGGCAATCCCGACTACATCATCAATAGCGACACATGGGAACCTATACTTGTCTCCCTTCCTGAGTTCAAGCATGTCAAGGTCCTTCCAGCATGTATTGTCAACCTCACCAAACTGCAGAGCATCGTGGTTCGCAACTGCGACCTCGAAGAGATACCATCCGAGTTTGAGGATTCCCACATCACATCCCTTACAGTGGAGAACACCAACCTCGCCTCTCTCCCTTCTTCGCTTGCCCGCATGACCGACCTCACCGATGCCTCCTTCATTGGCAATAAGATGACAGAGTTCCCAGAATGTCTCACAGGTGTCAAGACAATGGAGATGTTCACCATCGACAACGAGCGCATCACTTCCGTTCCTGCAAGCATATCAAATTGGTGCGATCATCTCACAGCACTCAACATCTGCAATACCGACATCACATCCCTTCCTGATGTGTTCGACAAGCTGTGGCGAGTGTCAACACTCAATTTCTCTGGCAACAAACACCTTGCCACCCTTCCTCCTTCCATCGGAATCGAGAACATACCATACGGCAATGGTGACACCTATTCCAAGAGCTACATCAGCGGACTGAACCTCAGCCGATGTGCCTTCACCGCCATCCCAGAGGCAGTGCAGCGTGCTGGCATTCTCACCCTCGACCTTGCCAACAACCAAATCACAACCCTCTCTTCCTCCGACCTCGAAGCGATGAGCGACCTCGAAACCCTCATCCTCGATGGCAATCCTCTCTCCTCCTTCCCTCGCATCACCAATCCGAACCTTGCCATGCTCTCCCTCATCGGCACAGGTCTCACCCGTGAGCAGGTCGATCTCTCAGGACTCCCAAAACTCAATCCTAAGTATGTCTTCTTCACACAAGAAGACTACGACAAGGTGTTTAAGTAGATTCTTATTTATCAAGAATTAGAGAATTAGAGAATTAGAGAAATTTCTTCATATACTCTTAAATGTATTAGAATTATCAAAGTATTACTTTGAGAAAGCCTGCCGGATGGATATCAATGCCTATGGCATTAGAAATTCTTGATAAATCAAACTCAGTGCAAATAAATTCTTAAATTCTCTAATTCTTGACAAAATAATATTTTTGAATCCAAAACTAAACTTATTATATGAAACAGACTCTTCTTCTTTTCTTTGTACTCACCTCATTGAGCCTCTTTGCCCAAACTCCAGGCGAGTCAGTCGATAACCCACTTCTTCTCGCTGATGGCGTTCCATCCGAGTTCACATCCTACAATAATGGTCGCCATGTACTCTATGCCAAGTTTACAGCAGAGGACGATGGCACCGTGACCATCACACTCCCTGTAGCATCCTCCTTTTCTCGCTGGATGGAAGAGGGCATCATGGCATACGGACAACTTCGCCAGTATTATTTCCGCAACGGCAATCAGTTTGATGTGCAGAAGGACCACACCTACTACCTCTACTACAGCTTCTCTTCCGAGACCACATCTACCATCACATACACCCTCACTCCAGCAGCCGAAGGAGCCACACGTGGCAAGGCGTTGCTCATCTCTGCCGACACCACCGTTTCCCTTCTTGGCAAACCACATGAGGGGGAGGAGTTCTTCAATACCACCACATGGTTCCGCCTCGACCGCCAGTCGCTTGCTGGCAAGGGACTCATGACAGTCACCCTCGCAGGTGACAATATGGGCGATGTGTCGCTCTTCAAGAACGATGAACAGTACGCCACCTCTATCTACATCTTTGGAGAAGGAGCAGGTTTGATACCTGTCAATTCTACCATTACCTTCGACCTCGACCTTGCCAACAACGACTACCTCGTAGCCATCACCCAGAACGATGTCAACGGTACGGCTACATTCGCATTCTCGGAAGTCATGCCAGGCCAAACACTCAGTACTGCTCTCCCAGCCACACTTGGCAACAATACCGTTCCTTCCGATGCTTGGTACCGATACACCCACGTTGGCGACACCAAGAAAGTGTCCTTCTCTGGTGCCTCAGCCATCTACAATGCCAAAGGAACAGTTATCGCAGATGCTCAGGATGCCACCTCAGGCATTATCCTTTCCGATGGCGAAACCGTATATTCCCAAGCCACAACATTAGGATTCACTATCTCCGAACACAATATCCCTGATGGCGAGATGGCAAGTCGCCCTCTCATCATCACCCTCGATGGCGAGGGCTTAGGACAGTTCTCCTTCACCCTTTCGGGTTCCGAGTCCGATGTGCGTCGCTACATGCAGTTCACAGCCCCTGCCGATGGTACCTTCATGTATGGAACAAGCAATTCGAAAGTCATCCAGGTAGCCTTCGGAGCTACCGTTCGTGACATCACCAATCCCGACTCTCCACAGACCATGTCCATCATCCAGAAGGCAGAGTCAGCCTACGGAATGTTCATCTACCAGTGGCAGGTGACAGAAGGACACACCTACCTCATCGAGCAGACACTCGAAAACAATCTCGGTCGTGTTGATTTCCTTGCATCCTTCCTCGAAGCACAGGAGGGCGAATCGCTCAATCGACCTATACAGCTCCCACTCGCCACACCTGTCACACTTGGCAGAACAGAGGCATCAGCCACATACTTTAGGTTCACAGCCCCTGCCGATGGCGAATATCTCCTTTCTGCCTACCTCTTTGGTAGGGTGCATGTATATGGAGAAGAAGAGTATAACATATCAAAGGATTATGTTAATGGCACCGACTTCCACAACGAAGTCATCCCTCTCACCGCAGGCGAGAGCATCATCTTCTCCGCAGCCCCATCGTTCGACCTCGACCAGATTGTAGCAGGAGTGTTAGGCTATTACATCCCAGACTACTATGTTCAGGTCACACCTATCGAGACCTTCGGAGGCGACATCCCTTCCTCCCTCCATGTAGAGGCAGACCAACTCATCCCAGCCACCACCTCCAACCTCTGGTATGGTCCTATCACCGTACCAGCCGATGCCACACTCACCATTACCGCCTTCACCCCATCCGGCACATCAGCACCTATCTACTTCACCAACGAGAAAGGTCAGTGGCTTGCATCCGAAGGCGACATCTCATCATTTCTCAATGGCATCCCACAAGCCTATTCCCTCAGACCATCCCCATCCGAGCGCACCATCTATCTCTTGTCCAATGGCACCTCCCACACCGACTGGGCATATTCCTTCTCAGGTGCAGCCACATCTATAGCAGCTCCTATCCCTTCCGCCCCATCCCTCTCTCGCTCATACACCCTCCAGGGCATCCGTCCTCTCCCAACCAGAGGCACTCATATTGTTATCGACAAGGAGAATGGAAAGAAGTATTTGAGGAAATAAAAGAAAGAACGCATCAGTAACTCGTGAGATGTGCTAATTGCTATTTACACCAATTATTTTGAATAAAAAGTGCAAATATTCTAAATGATAAGGTTAAATTCTTTGCAATCTCTTATTTCTTAACCAACATAAATGTTTATATTTGCATATTGAAATGAGATAATAGTAAAACAAAAATAACAAATATAACTTAAAACTAAAAATTATGAAACAAAAGATTCTTAATTTAACATTGCTACTATTCTGCATGATTGTAGGAATGGGTAGTGCTTGGGGAGAGTCGGTGACATATACTATCACGAGTACTTCTGATGTAAGTGCAAGTGGAAGTACTCCAGATGGTTCTTCTGCAACCTTCAAAAATACCTATTCTACTAAAGACCAATTGACAAGTGGCAAAACAATGACATTAACATTGGCTGGATATTCTGGTAAAAAGATTACTGGTATAACTCTCTCAATGAAATCAAATAAAAGTGCGGGTGCGGGCTATTTATCGGTAAAGGCAGGAGAAGAAGATATTGCCTCAATTGGTTCTTCAAGTGCAGGTGTCGCATTCAATAATGCTCAATGGAATAGTGCATATACAACATCATACACTAATGTTACGCCAGCTTTAACGAATGATTCTTATGTAATTAAAGATGGTGAGAAAATAGTAATTGTAATAGGTGCTACAACAAATTCACTTTATTGTCAGTCGTTCACTATTACTTACGAAGATACAGATGCAAAATCTTTAACTTCACTTAGTATTTCGGGAAATCCTACAAAGATGTCCTATGAGGTGGGAGAAAAGTTCAGTACTGATGGTCTAACTGTAACTGGTATTTATAGTGATGGTTCTACTTCCGATGTCACTTCAAGGGTAGAATGGTTAGTAAATCCGTCTTCAGGTTTAACAATGGGGATTACACAGGTTTCTGTTTCCGCAAAAATCGACAATGTGCAGTCCGAAGAATATATTGTAAACAACATTATGGTTACTGAGCCTGCTGATGGTCAGTATGTCGTAACCATGAGTGGTGCAGATGAATCGGATATTACTTTTAAGACGGGTTCAAATAATGAATCGGATGCAATATGGAATAATAATCCTAATTCTGTTAGTGGCATCACTCTTGGTGGTTCTTCTACAACAACAAACTATTCTTATTTTGATGGTTCAGTAGTTCGTTTTTATGCTAATAATACAATTACTATAACTCCTGACAATGGTCTTACAATAAAAAAGGTTGAGATTGTCCGACATACAAATACAACTAGTAATTCTGGCATTATCTCATGTAAAGGCCTACAAGCAGCAAGTGATAATTTAAAAAATAACACAAATGTGTTCACTGGTTCTGCAACTTCAACAGTTACATTTACTAATGATGCACAATGTCGTTTTACTGCTATAAGGGTTTATTATACTGGTGAAGTAAAAACGGTAAACACAATTAATATTACTTCGGAACCAAACAGGACTCTTTACAAGGTTGGTGAAACATTCTCAACCGAAGGCTTGGTTGTTACTGCTTACTATGATGGTGATGAAAGTAAAGTGATTACTAACTACACAGTAAGCAAAACAGCCCCTCTTACTGTAACTGATAACAAAGTAACAATCTCATACACAGAAAATGGTGTAACTAAGACTGCAGATGTTGCCATTGATGTTGTAGCTCTTGCTAAAATTGAGGTAACAACTTCTCCTACGAAGACGGAATACACCGAAGGTGATGACTTCGATGCTACAGACTTGGTAGTTACTGCTACTTGGGGAACAAAAGATGGAAAGATAATTTCTGAAGTTGTTAATGCTACTGTTACTGATGGAACAAACCTTCAGCCTGGTACAACTTCTGTGACTCTTTCGTATTCTCATGAAGGTACAACAAAGGAAACCACACAGGCAATCACAGTTAACGCTATTCCTACATACACCGTTACGATAGAAACTCCAGAAAATGGTACTCTTGTGGTTAAGAATGGTGAAACTGATATAAATAGTGGTGATGCTGTTAAGAATGGAACAACACTTACAATTACAGCTACTCCTAATGACGGTTATAAGTTTAGAAATTGGCAGGCTGTAGATGGTACTACTCATACTTTCACAACAGGTACTACATACAAAATTGATGGTAAGGCTGTTACTATCAAGGCTAATTTTGATGCTTTAGCTACTCCTACAATCACTTTGAATGAGGTTGAGAATGGTAGTATCGCTTCAAAAATTGATGGCGAGGATGTAACAAGTGCTACAGAAGGTCAGACGGTAACTCTTACAGCAACTCCTAATGACGGTTATGTATTCAAAGGTTGGACAGTTGATGGTGCAGAGGTAGAAGATGCAAGTGCCGCAACTACTACATTTGTAATGGGAACTGAGGATGTTTCAGTTTCTGCTACTTTTGATGTTATGCCATTGGAATTCACTTTGAACATAAATAATAGCTTGTTTGGAACTCATTATACTGGACCAACTACAAGTATTACCAAAGTTGAAGGAAAAAGTGAAGAAGGAATTGTTATTGCATATGAGAAGGGAACACAAACTGGTATCAGTATGTATGTTGAAGATGATCATATTCGAGTTTATACTGGTAATACTTTCTCTATCGCTGCTCCAGAAGGTTATGAAATGATTTCTATTGAATTTGCAGGGAAAAAGGGTGAAAGTTGGCCAACGGGTAATTATTTGACGGTTGACAATGGAGATTATGATTATGCTTCAAAGACTTGGACTGGTGAATCAAGCAAAGTTGTCTTTACATCAAAAACAAATAAATATCCTATTGCAAGTGTCAAGATTACTCTTCAGAAAACAGAACGCCTCATTATCTCTATTAGTGAAAAGTGCTACGATAAAGAGTCTGGCAAGTATTATGGTACATTCAGCTCTTCTAAGGCATTCAAAGTACCAGCAAACCTTACTGTAGAAGAGGTTGCAATTGAGAATGAGATTCTCCGTGTTCAGCCTTATGCAGAAGGTGCTATTGTTCCTAAAAATACAGGTGTTATGGTTTCGTCGGATACATATGGCGACCATGAAGCTATTGTTTCTGTAGGTGGTACATCTGTTCTCGATTCCGACAACTGCCTCCGTCCTTCAGGTGATGAAGGCATTACTGCAGAAGCAATGGCAGAAGCAGATGCAAACTGCACATATTACCGCCTCACAATGCACAATGGCACTCAGATTGGTTACTGGTGGGGTGCTGAAAATGGTGCTGCATTTGCTCTCGCTGCTAACAAGGCTTATCTCGCAGTTCCAAGTGGAACAAGCGTTAAGTCGAACTTGTGGTTTGGTGGTGTTGAGACATCAATCTCTGCTCCTGCAGCTCTTAATGCTGAGAATGATGTGATTTATAATCTCAATGGCCAGCGTGTAAGCTCTGCAACTAAGGGCATATACATCAAGAATGGTAAGAAATATTTCGTTAAATAACTTGTAAAATTGTAATTGATATGAAAAAATATATTAAGCCACGTGTACATATAGAGTCGATACTCGAAGATTTTAATATGATTTGTACTTCTGATACTAATAATGTAGGTGTTCAAACAGGAAAAAGTTTGGTTGATGAATACACTGAAAGCGATGTTTCATACTCTAAACGAGTAAACTTCTACGAAGAAAGGACAGACTGGTAGTCTCATATTCGGGTGTGTTTGGTTGCTCATTTAGGTGAAGTAGGCTGCATCCGCACTTATTTTCCATGTGCAACATGTAACATGTTACATTTTTCGAACGCCTCAGGAAATAATACGGATTTGCCATCAGCTATTGAACGCTGGTGGCAATTCTTTTTTTACTATATTGCACTGGATGAAAAAACATACGGAAGAATGGACGCAAACTTGCGGTGGAATGAGGTCAAACTTGCGGTGGAATGAGGTCAAACTTGCGGTGGAATGAGGTCAATCTTGCGGTCGTGTTTGGACGGTTGTCGGGGTGGTGATGATGCAAGTGTAACATGTTACATGTTGCACATGCTATTTTAGTGCGCTTGACGGTTTGAGATGTGCAAGGATTTTGTCTAACTTATTGATTATCATTATTAGGTTCTTTTATTATTATTATTTTAATAATAAAAATTATATATAATAAGAATAATAATAAAGAGTTTATAATTGAAAATAAGTAGTAAATATAGAAAAACAAAGATAAACGACAATATTCTAAAATCCCTCTATTGTTGTCTCTCGGTTTGAATGGCACATATTTTTCATGTGTAACATGTAACGTGTAACAATTTTCCTTGAACAAAGAAGAAGCAGAGCTCAAAGTGTGGGTCCTGCTTCTTCTGTATTTGTTTCAATGTTGCAAATGTTGCAAATGTTGCAATGCTACTTTGCTACAATGCTACTGATGTTGCCTCTTTTGTTGGCAGAGAATGAAAAACTTTGCTTTTGTGGCAAAAAAAGTAGGGTTGTCTTGTTCTTTTTCGTTACTTTTTCTTAACTTTGCCGATAAAAATGATATTAACCGCTATTATGTTGTGTCATTTTGAAAGATTAAAGTACTAATCACCAATAGGACTGTAAGGCAAAGTTTGCTAAATTGGAAATAGAACCACAATTAGAACTGAGGACTATGAACAAATCAAGGTTTCAGAGTCTGTATGATGACTATTATGGAATAATGGTTGCTTTTGCTATGCGGTTTGTGAAGGCTCAGGATGAAGCTGAGGATGTGGTTCAGGATGTGTTTGCTCAGTTGTGGGTAAAGGCTGATGGGTTTGTTAATAAGGCTATGCTGGTGAGGTTTCTGTATGTGAGTGTTCGCAACAGGTGTTTGGATATTCTCAAGCATGCTGAGGTTGAGAGAGCTTATACGGCAGAATTTTTGTTCACGAATAGCGAGACTGATGACTTGGATTCTGACATCTTTGCTGCGGAGGTGTACAAGAGGGTGTTCAAGAAGATTGATGAACTGCCCGAACGACAGAGATTGACTATTCAACTCGCTATGCAAGGGAAGAGTAATGCTGAGATTGCTGAGGAGATGAGTGTGGCGATAGACACCGTAAAGAACCAGAAGATGAAGGCGTACAAGACTCTGAGAAGTAGTTTCTCTGATAAGGTTCTCATGGTTATTCTTCCTTGCCTGTTTGTGTAAGGTGGTTTGTGTTTGTCTAACATGACAAGCAGCGGAAATAAAAATAGAGATGCGAATCGGAAATCGGGTGCTCACGCATGCGAAGACCGTCGCATCTCTTCATTTATCAACTAATTATCTCTTTTACACTAATGTCGGTTACATTCCGTATATCTTCTGGAGTTCGGCATCAAGTGCTTCATCATCAAACTTGTCAACTATATTGCCTTCTGGATCGATGAGGAACTTTGTAGGGAGGTAATGTACTGCATAGTTCTCGCCTATGTCGTTTGACTTGTCGTAAGAACCGTCTGCATTCTGCTTCATGCCTGTAAGTACATGGTGGAACATCTCTGTGCCATCGTCTGTCACAGCCTTGCGCCACTTGTCTTCAGCTCCATCATCGCTTGCTACACAAACCACTTCAAGTCCTTTGTCCTTGTATTTTGCATAGAGAGACTTTACATGTGGCATGGACTTGCGGCATGGTACACACCATGATGCCCAGAAGTCGAGGATGATGTAGTGTCCCTTGAGTGAAGAGAGTGTGAAGGACTCGCCGTTGATGTCGGTAGATGTGAAGTCGGATGCAACAGCTCCTGGAGCGCACTTCTTGAGGTTGTTGAGTTCTGTCTCTACGCTATTGTATGCAGGTGTGCCCTTGAACTTCTCTGGGAAGGTGCTGAGGAGAGAGTCAACCTGCTCGAGTGTCATGTCGGAGATGTAACGGCTCTTCTCGAGGAATGTGAAGTATGCCTCTGGGTGTTCGTCCATCCACTTCTTGTTGAGAGACTGGTACTTTTCGCCAAGTTCTTTCATCTTTGCAGAGATTTCTGCAAGCTTTACGGTGTCGCCCATAGCACGAACCTCGTAGAACTGGTTGTTGAGCTCCATGAGTGGCTCATAGACGCTCTTGATGGATGCCTGGTAGTCGTTTACCTCTTCCTGTGTCTTAGAACCTGTCATGGATGCATTCTTCAGGGAGTCAACACTCTGGATGGTGAGTGTCATCTCGACTGGTTCGAGATAAAGATGGCAGACGTTTGTTTCTCTGATACCGAGAGTATTGGTTGCAGCAAGAATTCGTTCTGCTACAGCTGTAGAAATAGTGTTCTTGAAAGTGAACTTGCCATCTGTCACTGTTGTGCTGTCTGTGCAAGTGAAAGACAGTCCTTCACCCATTTCATAGAGATAGAGTGTGGTGCCATTGCCACCGTCCTCTACAGTACCATTGATAATGTATTCGCCTTCCTTGAGGCCTGTAGAGCAACTTACTGCAATAATCTGTATTGCGATAAGTGCAAGAGAGAAAATCTTTTTCATTGTGGTATATTTATATTATTAGAATCCGTAAATCTCCTTTAGCTTGGCATCGAGTTCTTCGTTCTCCATCTTGCCTACAATCTTGCCCTCTGGGTCGATGAGGAACTTGGAAGGGATAGAATGTACACCATACTTGTCGGAGATGTCGTTTGTGCGGTCGTAGTTGCCGCGGCTGATAGTTTTCAAACCACGAAGGATGTGGTGCATCTTCTGTATTCCGTCCTTCTTGATGGCTTCTTTGAGCTTTGGAACATTATTGTCATCATCGGCAATGAATACAACTTCAAGTCCCTTCTTGTGATATTTGTTGTAGAGTTCGATGACATGTGGATTTGACTTGCGGCATGGCACACACCATGTAGCCCAGAAGTCAAGGAGGACATACTTGCCACGGAACTGCTTGAGGTCAACCAGCTTGCCGGTCTGTACATCTTTGCTGCTGAAGGCGAATGCTTCACAACCTGGTCGATTGTTCTTGCGAGCTTCGTAGTCTCTCATCATGTATTCACCCTTTATGGAACTCTTGGCAAGGTCGGACATGTTGATGCATATCTGCTCGTACTCTTCGAATGGCATGGCTTCTGTGCCTACATACATGAAGTCTGGCACGAGGTATGACTTAGGATTTGCCTTCACATATTCAAGCTGAGCCTTTCTAATCTTGGCGTTCACTTCGCTTATCTGTTTGCGGATGTCATCGTTGTCGTTCTGCTTGAATTGTTCGTTGAGGCGCTCAAACTCATCGTAGAGTGCCTTATTGGCAGCTTCGAATCTGTTCTTCTCTGCCTCTACCTTCGAGCCATACACTTGTGGCTTATTGAATTTGTTCACATTGATGACGAGGTTTGAGTTGCCTGGCTCAAGATAGAAATATGCGAGGTCGCTGTAAGTAACGCGAGGACCAAGAGGCATTCGGCTCACAGCAACCTGCTGAATAGGACATTCGAGGTCGCCAGTGAATACGAATGAGCCGTCCATAATCTTTGCTGAATCTACACGCTCTTCATCACCTTTTATGTAGTACAGGTAGATGTTCTTTCCGTCCTCAGCAGTATAGGCATCGTGACCACGGTCCTGTCCGTCATATACAGTACCAGAGATATGGAACTTGGTATTGCCCTTGTCATAGCGGTCGCCCCAGTGATTGCCATAGATGTCGATAAGACCAGCATCCATAGCCGAAGCACGCCAGTTGCGCTCCACAACCTTACCGTCAGGACCGATGAGGATGCAGAATGGAATGCCGTTGAAGTTATAAACCTTAGCCAAAGGTCCATCGAATGCCTTGAGGTCAGAACCCTGTATCCAATCCATTCCCTCACGCTCTACAGCTGCCTTCCAAGCCTTCTCGCTTGTGTCCATCGAGATACTGATGATTTCGAAGCCCTGTGGATGGTAGTGTGCGTATGCTTCCTTGATGTGTGGAATGTCTGCACGGCATGGTCCGCACCATGAAGCCCAGAACTCCAGGAGCACATATTTGCCCTTGCCGCAGTAGTCGGAAATCTTGAAAGTCTTGCCTTCTGGTGTCTTGAGTTCTGTGTCGTAGAACATTGCTCCAGGAACACTCTTCTTGGTTTCCTGCAACTTGCTGATTGTTTCCTTTCCTGTAGCTGTAGCCTTGAGCTTTGCTGGTACGGCAGCCTCGAGAGCTTCAATCTCGGCGAGAGTGAAGTTTGATGCATATCTGCCAAGAGCATAGAGGCCTACAGGTTCTGTGATGTGTGCCTTGGTGAAGTCGTACTGACACTTGTAGCACTCCTTACGGGCAGCCTTGCTGACATTGTATGTCTCTACACCCTCCTTGAGAGCGCTCTGCTCGCGGCGTCCCCAGAATTCATGGTAAGGCTTGCTTGCCTCATCGTAAGCATTAGTCTTTTCGCCAAGGATGTTCTGGAACTCAGCAAAATCCAAAGCCTGCTTAGAACCTTTGATAACGATATTCTTATAGTTCATAGGGGCGCTATAGAGGTCCAAGTCTGTCTGCAGACTATCCACTTCTGCCGTTATCTCAACCTTCTCGTTACCCATGAAGATGCGCAATTCTGGTCGCAGCATCAGGGAACCCGTTTCGGTTGTCAAGGATCTCGAATCGGTAGGGAAGATATGGAGAGAGAGCAGTTTCTCGCCATCAAGCTTACCCTTGAAAGTTACTGTGCCGTTCTTGATAAGGGCACTATCCAGATAGTCAAAGTCCACCAGTCCCTTGCTGACGCCCAACTTGACCATCTTGCCTTCGTACTTTGCACCCTTGAGGTGTGCCTTGATTTCATAGCCTGCTGCACTTGCCTGAATGGTGGCAGTACACATGGCAGCCATTATAATGGCTTTAGAAAATAGATTCATATTTTTCGGATGTTTATATTGTGCTTTACTTTTAGAACTTTACCTTCAAAGTCTCTGTCTTAGGAATGAGACATACTGAAGCATCGCAAGCCTGATACTTGAATGTGATGGTTGCTTCGCCTGTTCCCTTTACTTCCTGTCGGAACTCTCCATAACCTTCATAGACCTTACCATTGCCACCTGAATATGGACTCTTGACTGGTGTCTTGAGATTTCCTACCTTCTCGCCACCGTTAAGTGTTATGTCCACCTCTACAAGGATGAATGGGTCGCCCTCACCAAGTTCTGCGTATGTATGGAATCCTTCGTGGATGTCCTGACCAACCACAATTTCATGCTTCGCTGAGTCGTAATATGCAGTAATGGCTACAGGCTTGTCCTTTGTGGTTGCAGACTTTGGAGATGCTGGTTTTGTTGCATTTGTTGCAAATGTTGCATCGGGTTTCCACGTACGGTCGAGGCGTTCACGGAACTCTGGACGAACCTTGTAGTCGTTGCCAGGAACAGACTTGTCTTGGGTGTTGATGAGCCAGAGCCATCCACCACTCTCGGTGAAGAACATCTTGTCCTTGTAGGTGTCGAACCATGTACGATATTCCTTTGCAGAATCAAAGCGGACGAGAGTATAGCGCTCCACGATGCGTTTGCCTTTTGTATATGCTTCAACCTCTGGCGACATACGACGCGTGTTCTTAGGGGCATTCTTTGCAGCCTCTTCGTTTGTCTCCATAAGTTTGATGGCTTCGTTGATAAGACGAATGTCGTTTGTGGCAATACCAAGGTCACGAGCATCCTCATCCACATCGAGTTCGTAACCGAAAGGATCAGGGCAGTAGAAGTAGTTGTAGTTCTCTGTGAAATACTGCTTGTAGAGCTCCTCGTTATACCCGAAGAAATGGAATAGTTTGCCGCCTTGCTGCTTCATGTACTGGGAGTATGTTGTAGAATTGTTACGACGAACTTCGTCGAGGTCAATGTTTGCAATCTCCATCTCCATCGCAGAGAGTTTCTCCCCCTTGGCAAGTTTATCCTGATACTCTGCCTTGGCTTTGGCATAGTTTGCAACGAACTCTTCTATGGATTTTTGTTCGTCTTCGTAAGCCTTCTTGCTAATAAGGTACTTGGACGCAATGGCTTGTTCACGAGTTTCGATACCTTCATGAAGTTTGCGTGCAATCATGTGTTCTGGTCCACGCTTTGCCATGTAAACGATGGCATTGGCAAAGAGTGCCTGGCCTGCTGGTGTCATCTCGCTTGGCATTGCTGCAAAACCCCAGTGGAAGATGTTGGCATGGCGACCAATGGCGATGGCATCAATACTCTTGGAACATACACCCGATGAGATGATTTCTGTCTCTGGCGAATCGAGGAATCCCCAAGGACGAGCTACAACACCGATGCGATGTCCCTTGCGGTTCTGGAACTTCTTACCGTCGATGGTGAACTGCATGATTGAGTCTGGCACTTCGTATCCATATATTGGTCCGTACTCGAAGGCGGTAGGATAAGTCTTCTCCTTGTATGCTTTAGGCTGAACCTTCCATGGACCCTTGAAGATAGCGTGGTTGGCATCCCAATGGTGTGCATCGTTGTCAAGGCACATACAGAACCAGTCGCACTTAGAACCTATAGAATTCAGACAGCGGTCTGCCATCTCTGCGATGCTTACTACAGGACGGTCAAAATCCTCAGTGAAGTACTGTGCCTGCATGTACTTGTGGTCTTCATATACGCGTGGATGGAGTGGGGTAGGAATACCATCGAGTACTGTTACATCGTAGTCGTTTGACATTGACTGCTTGTATTCTTTGCAGTCAACATACTTTACTGTATTAAAACGAGACTTGAGGAACTTAACAAAGTCGGCAGAACGCATCTTTGCATCCTTTGCCAACTTTACACTATCGGTTTCTGCACCACTCATGGTGTCATAGTTGGATGTGCCACCTACATAAAGTACAGAACATTTTTGCTTGCCCTGGGCAAATGCTCCGCTGATTGATATCACAACAAGGAGCAATGATAGTAAATACTTTTTCATGTTTCTTCGTTTTTTTTCTATGTATAGAAAACGACTTGAAAACAAAAAAGTGTGATGCAAATTAAAGAAATGCATCACACTTTAACTTTATTTTAACTTTTCACATAACCGTTTCCCTATTCCTCGCTTGTGTTTTGAAAGGATAGGGTGAGGGTGTTTGTTTAGTTGTTGCGGTTGCTTGTGAGGTTTGCGTTCTTGCCACGCACATTGTTAGGGAATGGGAATACCCAGAGGTTAGACTTTGGAGATAGTGTGTAAGTCTTGCCTGCAATAGTACGAGTGAGCGTGGTCTCCCATTCTACCTCTACGTTCCAACGCTTGCGCTGCATGAAGTTCCAACCAGACCAGATGTTCTCGCCGAACGAAGTCTGCTTAATCTTTGCAATAGCATCAGCTTTTGTAGTTACAGCACCCTTGAGTGGAGCGTAAGTAGCTGGGTCAAGACGCTTAGAGCGAAGCTTGTCGAGCCATTCCATACCAGCATCGATATTGCCTGCACGAACTTCACACTCTGCCATGTAAAGATACATGAATGGTGAAGTGAGACCTGAGAGATTGATATGTTCGTTGAACGAAGAAGCACATTTCCATCCTGCGGCATCAAGGTCAGTAAGATAACCCATGCTTGCATACATCTGGAATGCTTCTGGACCATAAGCACGATCCTGGAGGTCGAAGAGGTCTGCTACTGCGTAACCAGGTTCGATAGAGTTCCAAGCCTCAGGCACCACGTATGAGAAATAACAGAAATCTACGATGTTAGAGTAGTTCTCAGGGTTTGCAAGACAGTCAATCATAGATAACTTGTATGTTCCACCACTCATATCTGGCAATTCCTGTATGTTTGCATAATAATCATAGAGGAAATTGTTCTCTGCAAGAGCAAGCTTAGCAGCTTCCTTTGCCTCGTCGTACTTAGCCATGTTCATACAGATGTGAGCCTTTACGGCATACATGGCAGCCTTGTTGAAGCGGATGCCATTGATTGCATTTTTAGGCATTGCATTAGTGGCGATAGCTGCGTTGATATCCTCAAGGGCGAGTTCGTAAGCCTCCTGTACAGTCTTCTTTGGCTGTGGTGTCTGGATGTCATCAGTCTCACGGAGATACACGATAGCTGGATCGTTTGCAGCAGTTGCTGGGTTGTAAGCCTTTGAAAACTTCTGAAGGATGAGAAGATGGCCATAAGCACGGAGGGTGAGAGCCTCAGCCTTGAGAGCTGCCTTCTTGTCCTCAGGACCCTTTGCCATATCCAACTGTGAGAGGATTGGGTTAGCGATAGTACCAATCCACGAATAGATTCCTTCGTAGTAGCTGTCGGAAGTGGTGAGTAACTCGAAGCGTGTGATGTCATCTTCGCTATCCAAGAAACCCCAAAGATAAGCGTTCTTTGGACGTGGCTCGAGACTCAATGTAGGAGCAGCGTCTGAATATGTATAGATAACATCACCACCAAGGTTACGGATGTCACGGGTAGCTGGAGAGTTGTCCTCTGGATACTCACCGTTGCAGTAGCAGTTGAGTAGGAGTTCAAGGTCGTTTGTTGTGGAAAGAAGGTTCTTTCCCTTTGGCTGTAATTCTGTAAAGTCAGAGCAAGATGCAAGCATCATGGCGCCTGCAATCAGGCTATATATTACTTTCTTCATTTTCTTTCTTGTTTAGATGATTAGAAGTTGAGGTTGAGTGTGCATACATAACTTGCAGGGAGACTTACACCAAGAGTTTCTGGATCAACATGTACCTTATTAGCACGCCAGATGAAGCCTGGGTTGTTGATCTGGAACTGGAGGTTAGCACGGTTGATGTAGCATGATTTAAGCCATTCCTTAGGGAATGAGTAACCGAGTACGATGTTGCGAATCTTGAGGAAGTCTGCCTTGTGGATTGAGTTGTTACCGTTTGATGGTTCTCTACCGATAGACTGTGAACTGTACTTACCCCAACCTGGAGTCAATGATGTAGGATTGTCTGGTGACCATGAGTTCATGAAGTACTTCTCGATTACACCATAAGTACCTGCGAAAGTCTCAGTCTCTGGAAGAGCACGCATTACATGGCCACCATAGTATGCCATCATGATAGAGAGTGAGAATCCGTTCCATTCGAAGCGGTTGTCCATACCCATGATGATCTTAGGGTCGCGCTGACCACTGTATTCAAGGATTTCAGGAGCACCACCAGAAGGACCATGACTGACTACATTGTCGTTTCCGTACCAGAGTGTCTGGCCAGGAGAACCAAGGTTGTAAGGTTTTTCGTTGCCCTTGTCGTCGTACATGATTTCACCCTTTTCGTTGTACTTGCTACCGTCGATACCTGCAAAACGGTATGACCAGATAGCTGAAGCAGGATAACCCTCCTTGAACGGAATGCTGATGAGGTCGTAAGCGTGAGTAGCAGGGTTCTCAACCTTTGTCACCTTGTTTGAGTTGTGAGCCAAAGTGAATGATGTTGACCATCCGAATGCCTTGCGTGAGAGTGGACGGAACCAGTCTGCTGTAACCTGAATTTCAATACCGTTGTTTGCCATGTCGGCAGCGTTTACGAACATTGAAGTGAAACCGGTAGTTGGGTCGAGTGGCTTGTTTGAGAATACATCTGTAGCCTTCTTGTGGTAGTAGTCAATAGCACCACGGATGCGGTTGCTCCATAATGAGAAGTCGATACCAACATTTGTTGTATATGTCTTTTCCCAAGTGAGGAGTGGGTTGGCTGGTGAGATGATGTTGGCAAATGGAGTGTAAGTCCAGCGAGTGAGTTTTCCTGTCTGAGCAGTGAGGTATGATGTAGCACCCTGATAGATATTACCTGTAGCACCGTAAGAGAAACGGAGCTTGAGGAAATTAATCCATTCTGCTGTCTTGATGAAATCTTCCTGTTCCATGTTCCATGCAGCACCTACTGACCAGAGTGGCTTACCACGATACTTGGCGTTGAGACCATATACATCGGCATAGTCCTTACGGAACGAACCGAATACATTGTAGCGTTCGTTATATGTATATGTGGCGTTAGCATAACCTGAAGCATAGCGGTGTTTAACCTCTGTGATAGGACGCATGGCATCCTGGATATATGCTCCGTATGCGAACTGGTTTGCTGGGTATCCGTAGCCGCTACCATCGGTATTCATGAAATAGTCGCTATAGTTGATGTTTGCGATAGTACCGAAGTCGGTGATGGCTGAGGTACCAGTCTGAAGCTGGTCGTCATAACCTACCTGAATAGAGCTTGTACCCTGGTGGAGAGTCTCGCGGAACTCAAGACCTGCGAGTGCGTTTACAGAATGCTTGCCCCATGTATTGTTATAGTTTGCCTGTGCACGAGCAGTCCAGTAGTTACCATCTGTATTGCGAGTGCTCTTGAAACCACCTGTTTCCATGAGGCGGTATCCGATGCTGCCATCAGGATTCTGATATGCATAAGCATTCTTGAGCACATGGACTGCGTGTGAATCTTCTGTAGCGTTTGTCTCGTCTGTAACATGGTCTGTTTCATAAACGAGCTGGGTGTTTACAGTGAAGCCCTTAAAAATCTTAAAGAGGAGGTCGCCGTGGAAACGCATGTGAGTACGTTTTGCAGTCTCTACGTTGTTGTAGCGCTCGTCGATAGGGTTGAACGCAAGTGGAGTGATGCCTTCTTGCCACTTGTAGAGGTGGTTACCGTCATACCATCCGTAGAGGTTGGCAACGGTTCCATCTTCGTTGTAGAAGTTTTCGTATGCAGGGAATGACCAGAGGCCAGCTGTACTTGCTGAGTAGTCGTAGCCAGCCTGCTTAGACTTATTATATACAGCGTTGATGTTCATGTTGGCAGTGAGCCACTTAGCTACTTCGAACGAACCCTTGTAGTTGGCTGTGATACGCTGGTTCAAAGCGTTGATGACGCCAGAGTTATCGTGCTGGAAGTTTACTGTGAGATTGTTGGCACTCTTGTCAGAACGGTTGCGGAGTGCAAGGTTATACTCCTGGAGAACCTGTTTCTTGTAGATAGCATCAGAGAAGTCCTTTGCGAAGTTGTTCTTTGAAAGCTTTGCCTTCAATGCATTGAGGTCGGCAGTTGTGATTTCGCCCTTTGCAAGACGATAATATCCTTCCTCAAGCTTTGAGATGGCTGATGTTCCTCCCTGCATATTTGACTCGAACTGTGAGATTGCATCTGCAGCGTTCTCGCCGAGATAGAGATAGTCGTAGTAACCAGACTCCTTGGCAATCTGCTGTTCTGTGTTCATATAGAAATTGTCGTTGTAGTCGAAGTTTTGCTTGTTTGCGATTGACCAGTTGGCTGTGAAGTCAATGTCAATCTTGCCCGCCTTGTTGGCGTTCTTAGTAGTTACGACAATCACACCGTTACTTGCACGAGCTCCATAGATAGCTGCAGCGGCAGCATCTTTGAGGACATTGATAGATGCAATGTCAAACTGGTTCAAGTCTTCGAGACGACCTTCCATAGGAAGACCATCGACAACGAGGAGTGGAGTTGTCTCTGCATAGAGTGAAGATGTACCACGAACTTTGAGTTCTCCACCGTATGTAGAGAGACCAGCCACACGACCTTCGAGGTTAGAGATAAGGTCACCAGTGTAACGGTCTGTGAGCTGCTCTGCAGTTACGGTAACGGCAGCACCAGTCATCTTAGGGAGTGAGATGTCCTGATAACCTGTTACGATGACTTCGTTGATACGGTTGTCGCTTGTCATAGTTACATCCTGCTTCAAAGCAGTTGTTCCAGGACGGAGTGCTACGACTGCATCATCCATGCCAAGGTACTGAACCTTGATGGAGCACTTCTGTGAAGGCACCTTTAATGAGTAAAATCCTTCAGAGTCTGTGATGGTGCAAATCTTCGAGTCGTCGATACAGATTGTGGCACCAATGAGTGGTTCTCCTTCTGTGTCGCGAACTACACCCGATACAGTGCGGTTGCGGTCGCCGGAAAGACGGCGAGTAACTGTAACGACATTGCCTTCAATATCGTAAACACAGTTAATTTTGTTCATCACTTCGTCGAGAACAGCTTTAGCTTGCTTGTTCTGGGCGTTTACAGATACTTTAGGGAGCGTGCGGGCAAGGTCGGAACTATATACAAAGTTCAAACCTGTCTGCTTCTTCAATTCTGAGAAGAATTCCTTTACAGCTACCTGGTTGAGATTAAGAGATACATTCTTGTTCTCAGATTGCGCCGCTACCGTGAGCGACACCATCATAAGAATCATAAACAATGCACTCTTAGCATTTGTTAAATGTCTCATTTTTGTTTGCTTTTGATTTATAAATAAATAGGTTGGTTTGTTATTCAACTATAATCTTACCCTCGACAACATTTATGTTTAACCCTGTGATTTGGTTGATGGCGTTGAGGTCATCTTCTATGCCATCGTAGCGGTCGAGTTCGCCGGTGAACTGAATGGTGCGATAGTCATTGTGTGAGAATTCCACATCAAGCTTGTACCATTTGCCTATAACATCCATGAGTGCTTCCAATGGGCAACAGTCAAACGCGAAAGTTCCTGTGTTCCAGGATATGAAAGGAGCGGTATCTACTGTCTTCATCAAACAACTCTTACCACCAAATGGCACTACTGCCAATTCGTTTGGCACCATCATGTGTTCGCTGCAGTTCTTTGGAGTGACACTGATGCTTCCTTCTACTAACACCACAGACATATTACGACCAGAAAACTCTTCGCTGGCAGAATTTTCACGGCTGTCATAGCTGGTGTTCACCACAAATTCTGTTCCGTATTCTTTGATGTCGCCAAACTGAGTATGAACTATGAACGGATGACGACGGTCTTTAGCTACGCAGAAATATGCTTCGCCTTCAAGAGTCACTTCTCTTGTCTTGCCATTGAATATGATTGGGTATGTGAGTTTACTATTATTATTAAGATGTACGCGTGTACCATCTGAGAGAGTCATCCAAAATTCTTTATCTTCTTCTGTGGAGATTGTTGCTGTGTAGTTGATGTAGTCTGCTGTGAACGTACTTTTTGCAATGTCAAAGATGTTGATGACTCCAGAACTCAATTCCTCTATTTGCTCAATCACTTCCATTTTATCTCCCTTGTCGTCGTATATGGCAACATTAGCACCTGCTCTTCCCGCTTTCTCGGCTGCTGCAAGAGCTGAGAGTGTCATTTGGTCGAGTTCTGGAGCGATGACTTGGGTATATGAGCGCCACATATATATTCCTATACCTATGATAATTGAAGCTGCTACGGAAATGAAGGCAATGCGAGCAGTATTCTTGTGGCTATTGTGGATTGGTGTGACGTCGGCAGGTTTCTTGTTGCTTTTCTCAACATTTTTCATGACACTATACATCTCTGCCATATCGTTTCTTTGCATGAATTGCATAAACTGGCGTTTGTTGTCTTCGCTATTTTCGAGCCAAGCGTCAAGTTGTGATTGTTCCACTTGGGTTATTGTTCCCAAGAGGAAATTTGCTATAATATCGTATATGGTATCGTTGGTCATATAATCTGTATATTTCTTGTTATTACGACTTGTGGACGAAATAGTGTTATGAAATTTGAAAAAAAAGTATAGAAAAGTAGGGAAAAAAGTTTTTTATACCATTTTAGCGTAAATTGAGAAATAAAATAAGGAGAGTGTCGCTGAACACTCTCCTTGTAGAATTGTATGTATTGCCACGTGGCAAATGTACAGAAAGGATTACCAAACGGTTTCTTCGTCGGCGAAGTTTACTTGTTTCGCAAACTGGTTGTCTTCACCACCTTCAGGAACTTTATCTACTGGTCCTGAAACAAGAAGCAATGAGCTCATGGCTTTTACTTCTGTAATCTCCATTACTGGCTTGATATATGTTTTCATTATTTGTTTCGGTTTATATGTTGATATGTTTATTTGTTTGTGGAGTGAAACTTCGTGTTGTTACTTTACGAAGATCTTCTTGCCATCTACGAGGTTGATGCCCTTCTGGAGTGAGCTGAGGCGCTGACCATTGAGGTTGTAGATAGTTTCTGTTGCAGTCTGGAGTGTTGGCATTGAGATAGATGTAGATTCACCTGCGAATGTGTATGCCTTAGCTCCTGCCGATGCTGTAGGTACTGCGAGGTATGCGAGTCCAGCCTTGCTCTCGAATGCTGCACCATCCTCTGCTCCGTAGTAGAAGCCAAGTCCTGTCTTCTTCTCGATGTCACCGTATGCAAGCTTGTAGAACTTGAAGTCACCCTTCATCTCTGCTGATGATGGGCGAAGCATGTTGTCTTCACAGTCGTCCAACACGAAAGCGTTTGTTGTGAAATAATTAACGATGGATTCTGGGGAAGTAATGATGACGCCATTATTGCTGTTGATGAGGCTACCGTTTATGTTCGTTCCGTTTATTTCCATCAAACCATCTTCAATAGGGTTAAGAATCAACTTTGACTTCTCATTGACAGAAGCTGTAGAGACTGTTACTGTTTCGCGTGGGAAGAATGTTACATGCTCATCGCTGAATGTTCCGTAATAGATGCCATCGCTCTTTGCAGAAAGTTTAATTGCCTGCTTAAAGAAACTTGGGTATGATGTTGCATATACATCAATTGATTCTACATAGATACGACCTTCTTTTTGTTCTTTCTGCGAGAGGGTAATGGTTGTGAGATCGGAACCGTCGAGCTTGATGCCATATTCGCAGTAAACCTTGTTTGGCTTGTTTGGCATTGTTACATCAACACCATTGATTGTAAAGCCCTGCTGACCTTCTGTATCACTATAAAGTGCAGCTGTAACCACCACATAACGTGCCTTAACAGCTCCCTTTAGGTCGAAAGAAATAGTGCCTGCTGCTTTTGTTGTTCCAAACTTAACTCCATTGCCAAGTGAATTGCGTGCAGGATAAACTTTATCAAGTGTGTTTATTTTTGAAATGTACTCGTATCCTTCTGAGAACACATCATCTAACTTGGAAGAAGTACTCCAAGAATTACTGTTGTCGGTATTAGTACCGTTTGGTGCAAAAACGAATTTGACATGGTTAGGCATGGCAAACTTTTTCACGGATACTTGACAGTATGCCTCAAATCCTCCATCATCAGTTGTTGCTGTGATATAAGTTGAGCCTGATTTCAAAGCTGTGATTATACCATTGTTTACAGAAACAATGTCATCATCAGCTGATGTCCACAGTACTTTGTCGTTTGTAGCATTCTCAGGAGTAACTGCTGCGGTAAGAGTGTATGTGTCTCCCTCTGTGAGTTCAATCCATGTCTTGTTGAGGCTGATGCCTGTAACGTTAACTGTTGTAGTGTTTGATGAGTATATTTTGATGTCATCAATAGTTAATTTCTTTGTGGCATCAGGTACTACGTAAACAACTTCAAATCTGATGCGCATTTTATCACTTTTTTCCGGAATGGTTACACTTCTTTGTGTCCATTGGGTATTTGCAGTATCGAAAGAGTCTGCAATTTTCCAGTTTGCGCCCGAATCTAAAGAATATAGCACTTTTAGACCTTTAGTTACAGTAATATTTTCTGCACGATAATAAAACTCGATTTTAGTAATATTTGACAAATCAAAGTTTGTCTGTGCATAAGGTGTTGCAGTCTGAGTTTTGTAAACACGCATCTGTAAACCTTGTGCACCGCTCTTTTTGTCGTTTATGGTTACACTGCCTAAAGTCTCCCATTGTTTTTTCTCTGGACCTTGAGTAACTACAGTGTTGTAAGTTGTTGTTGCTGTGAAGTCGGGAGCTTCAAATCCAGTCTCGTAGATGATATCCTCATCTTGTGCCCAAGCACTACTTCCCGCTACGAGCATTACCACGAGCAGGAGCATTTTTGAGTAAATTTGTTTCATAATTCTTTTGAGTTTTTGATAGTTGATTATTATGCTAATTGAAAATTACTTCTCTTTTTCCCACTCTTCGTATTTGCGTAGCTTCTCCTGCTCCTTGAGATAAGGACTCCAGTGGAGGAAGTGGTGCCAGCAATGTACCCAGACACGGGCGATGGAGTCGATGGCATCGGACAGGATGGCAAAGCTGTAGTCGTCGAGGTTGGTGTAGAGGTCGCTCTTCTTGAATTGGGCTACCTTTGTGTCCATGTCGTAATTAACAGGGAACATGCTGTATGCCATGAGATAGGAGTGCTGCGATACGGCACTGATGTAGTCCCACGCATTGGTGCCCTTGCCGCCTGGCCATTCGTAGGAGAAGAGACGATTGGTGATGTTTTCCTCTACGCGCTGCATGAGTGGGGTGAACTCTGAGGTCTTGAGTGGATAGCCCTGTGGGTCGTAGAGGAAACGTGAGTTGTCTTTGTCGATGCTGTACGACTTGAGCAGTTGGGTTTCCCAGTTCTTCTCTATCTGGGCGTGAAGGTCGCTGCCCTCTGAGAACTGGCGATAGTCGCAGTGGAGTGGCATGTGGCAGTCGGCAACATAGTGGCTCAGGATGAAGAATCGAAGAGCGAGGTGGTTGCTGGATGGTATGACTGGACTGCCCTTTTCTTCGAGGAACTGCATCTTGAGTGTATCAACGATACTGTGGGAAATGGCTTCGCAACGGTCGGCACAGTTACCACTGTTTATCTTGAATCCACAGTCCTTGACAGGCGACTTGGCTGAGAACTTCTGCATCTCGCTCTGCTCTGTCAGTTTGCGGCGCTTGTCCTGCCAAGGTTCATTAAGGATTGGTTCGTACTTGATGACATGACTTGTCTTGTTGTCCTTGAACACTTCATCGGGATACCATGCTCCCTTGATGACAAAGTCGCGATAGTTGTGGAACCACTTCACGAGTTGAGCTGCCGCCTCCTGGTACTCGGCATCTTTCTTCTTGTCTGCCTTGTCCTTGTAAACGATTTGTGCTGTCTGGAGTCGCTTGATTGCCATGAATGCAAGCCATGCATGTGTGTACTGTTTCATAATCCTTAGTGTTTAATGTTTCCAATATCGCTGCAAATATAATGTTTTTATTCGAAAAACGCAACAACCAAGATAGGAAAATAACAAGTTTTTCCAATAATAGAG
>CALBJW010000106.1 GCA_937893145.1 uncultured Prevotellaceae bacterium
CAGTTCCTTTCCTTGCAGCATCTTCGCTGGCTGGTGGTTCTCAAGCACTTGCACAGAAGCCACATCCGAGGCATTGATATTGTTGGTTGCTAGACCATAGCGACCTTGCAACAAGTCCATCTCCTCCACATAAAACTTCTTGATAGATTTGCCGTTGTATTTGATACTACCACTTTCGGACACCTCAATACCTGGCATACGCTTTAGTACATCACCAATAACTCGGTCGCCTTGTTCTTGATAGGCACCAACAAGATAACTGAGCGTGTCTCCATTCTGTCGAATCTTCTCTGCCTTTACACTCACCTCCTTCAGTTCCGTTGACTCTTCCTTCACAGAGAAATTGAGTCTCTGGCTGCGATTAGCCACAATCTTTGCTTGACTACCGATACCCAATCCCGATACGCTAACGGTCACAGAGTCAGCTTCTGTCTTGAACTCCAGTTTGTAATTGCCTTTTGCATCAGCATCAGCAAAAGCCAATATGCTGCCTGCTCCTTTTGGGCTCACAGTAACAAAAACCTCTGCAGGCTTGCCCTGCTCATCAAGCACAGTACCTTGAATGATAGTTTGTGCAGATAGGATATGTGAAAATGTTGCTACAAGGAGCAAAAGAAGATATCGTTTCATAATTCTAATTTTTGTTTAGTAATTATTTTCATTAAATTCCTCTCTTATGGGGAGGTTGGGGGGGGGCTATTCCAATTCCAATTGTTCGTATTGGAAGCGATTGTATAGTGGTCTGCCATCCAATGTCATGCGACCACTCAATTCGTTGTACTTGACATTATAGTCGCGCTGTGCCTTCCATACCTTCTTACGATCTGTGTCCTTGAAGAATCGTTCCTCATATTGGTAGATAGGAAACGAACCGTTCTCTACTGCCACAGCCTCCCATGTGTAGAGATTCTTTGTGTCATGAATCTTCATGATAAGACCAGGCAATCCTCCAAACTTCCAAGGACCGGACTTCATAGGGATGGCAGAAGTGAACCATGCCACATAGTCACGACCTCGCCAATGGCATGTTGCTTTCTGGCAGGAATATCCGCATACTGTTTGCTTCTCATCAACCAGATTCCATTGCATGGAAGGGAAAGGTTCCTTATATCGATATTGCACAAACTCAGTCAATGGCATCACAGCCCATTCTGTCAGTTCATTGCCACGAACATAGATTTGTGAATACTGGTATTCCGACCAGTAATCCCTCATGTCGCCTCTCAGGTTGAGCGCATTGGGGTAATAAGTCTTGTTCGGATTCTTCTTCAGCCACTCACGTAGAGCAATGTCGTTTTCCGAGAGGAAATAGCTGGAATACTGCGTCATTCCATTGTCCGTGAGTAACTGACCACAATCAATCCATGTGTCCATATCGTTCAAATCCTTTGGCTGAAAGGCATAGCGAATCCTGATTTTGCTTGTACCTATGACGGTAGCCTTCTTCACACCATAGCCAGGTTGTATAGGTCTGCTTGGCATTCCTTGCTTTCGCTGGCAAAAGCCATGTTGCCCATTGAAGAGCAACAATGCCATTATTATATATAGGTGTCTCATCATTTGCATCTGAATGGTACGCTGAATATGAAAAGGCAACGTACAGGTTTGCCATCCTTCATGCCGGGCTTGAACTTAGGCAGCAGTTTGGCCACACGCATAGCTTCAGCATCGAGAAGTGGATCTACTTGTCGGATAAATTCGAAGTTTGTAGGAGTACCATCCTTCTCCACCACCATCTGCACGTTTACCGTACCGTCGATGCCATTCTTTGATGCCTCTTCAGGATAATGCAGGTTCTTGTTAAGGAAATTCAACAAGAATGACATCTGATCCTTAGCGTCATACTGGGGACGAACGTCAGGTTCCTCGCAGATGCTGTCCTCTGGGGCAACTTGTGAGGGTGTTTCCACTGCTACAGTTGCAGAAGAGTCGCATTCTTGAGTGTTAGTCGCTTCATTGTTCTTTGCATTGCTTGTGCAAGATGCTCCAGCCATAGCGGCGAGCAGTAACATTGTTGTAAGTCTCATGATTTTCATTGTTTTGTATTTTGAAATATTGTGCAGTTTTATTCCTTTTCTACAGGTTTGAAGACTTTCTTCTTAGGGGTTTGTCGACCTTCAAGACTTTGCCAACCAATAGCTGCCCAATAGTCTTCGTTATACAGCTTCTGCCGTTTCCATATACTTTCGCGAGTTGACTTAGGATAGAGTTTGTCGGGATATTGAGTGATGTCAAAGGTGCCTCGCTCGATTGCCACAGCCTCCCAAACATAAATCTTGTCTTTGTCATAAACCTTGAGAATGCAACCAGGCAGACCGCCGAACTTCCAAGGACCACCCTTGATGGGTACGCTTGTTGCAAACCAAGCCTCAAAGTCACGACCCCGGAAACGGCACGTTGCTTTCTGGCACTTATGTCCAAGGATAGTCTGATGTTCATCTACCAATGTCCACTTCATCAATGGCCATTCTTCTGTGTACTGTCCGTTTTCGCGCTCTGCATATAGTGGGAAGCATGCGTACTCCGTCATCTGTTTACCACGGATAATGTATTCGGAGAAAACCAGTTCACTCCAATTGTCATCAAATTCCTTTCGTCCTCCCATGAACATATCCTTTGGTGCAGGACCATTGTACTTGTTCTTCTTCATCCATTCTTTGAGCTTCTTATCAGATATGGCAAGAAACTCACTGCTGTACTTCTTTACGTTCTTGCCTATCTCTAGTTTGCCCAGATCGACATAGGTGTTTTCGTTCTTGATGTCGTTGGCATTCAGTGCATAGAGCACACGAATATTCGCCTGGTCAATAACAATGCATTCATTAAAGCCACGCTTTTCACGTCTTGGAGTGCGTCCGTTTTCCTTTGGTTGGGCGCACACGATGCACGAGCAGATTGCAAATGCTAAAAATAAAAGATTTCGTTTCATGATTGTATTTTTTGATTATGGGTACAGCATGGGCTGGCAGGGAAAGAATGAGTTTCTTTTCTTGCTTAAAAATCAGTGCTTTACAAAAATGTTATGATTGTTATCTCAGTCGGAATGAGATTGGGAATGTGAGTTTGACAGGAACGGTAGTCTGCGTGCCATCCTCATTCTGCATGTAGCCTGGTGTCCATTGTCCTGATGTGTTTTCTATCACACGCACCGCCTCGTCCATCAATGATTGCTTGGCTTCATTTATGATGGCAGATTCTTCGGCATTTCCATTTGATGTGCTGCGATTATAACTTACTGCTTTCACTTCGTTTATCACATCGCTCATGCCATCAGGATTGCCGTCTTCTTCGCAGAAGGATTTGATGTCAGACAATGTGCCATCGGGATTCACCACCAGCTCTACCCAAACACGAGCACCCACTCCGTATTCCTGTGCCAAAGGAGGATAGCGAAGATTCATTGCGAGGAACTTGTAGAAGTCGGACTCGTCTGAACCAAATGCAGGGGCAACATCGGGATTGGCGATTGCTGGTTCTTCTTGTTCCTGCTCCAACTCCAACAATGCCTTTTGGGTTGGTTCTGCTATCTTTGGAGTGGCAAAGACGCTGAGTGCCAAGGCACAAACTGGTAGTATATACAGTATCTTGCTGCGTCGCCAAGAAGACACTGCAGGTGATGCTTTCATCATGATAATACGTTTGTTGAGAGTGCTGTGGCTCAAGCTGTTCACAAAACTATAGCCTTCCCATTTTGCTACCTTACTGACCAAAAGCAGCATGTAGCTTTTGGCATTGACTCCTTGAGTGAGGACATAGTCATCGGCTTCATATTCATGCACATCGTCCAACGAACTGCCAAGCAACCAAGCGAAAGGATTGTACCACATCATTGCTTGACAAAACATCAGTAGAAGTTGGTCGTATGAGTGTTTTGACTTGATATGACCAGTCTCATGCAGCAGGATGGCACGTGCGTTTTCGTCCCAGTCACTTTCGCTGATGACAATGCGGTTTATCCAGCTATAAGGTGAGAACTCCCCCTTACGGCAACAGATAAGGATGCCATCGTCCTGTCGTTTAGTCCACACATTCTTGCGACTAAGGATGTATGAGAGTACACCCATCTGTACGGTTCTATACAATATGGATAGCACCATGCCGATGAAGAACACGATAGCGATGATGTCAAACCATTTGGTCTTGGCTGGCTGTTCTGCCACTACCTCAGGCATTTCCTCGATACTGACCGACTGTACAGGCAATCCTGCATCAGCCATCTGCTGATAAGTGGCGTGCATCACTGGCACATTGTCGAGGCTCATCCAACTGATGTTGAACGCTGGCAATGTGAGGCTAAGCACCATAATGGCAAGCAGTACTGTGCGGTTTAGACGGAAAAAACTCTCGCGTCTAAGTATAAGCATGTAAGGCACATAGCATAGTGCCAATATCATTGATGCTTTAAGCGAATAGATGAGTAACTGGGTGATCATAATTAGAGACCCACCCCTGCCCTCCCTGTGAGGGAGGGAGTTCTATGCGGGTTGTTAAAGGTTATATATTGTTTATTTGTTTATAAGGTCTATGAGCTCCTGTAGTTCTGCCTTGCTAATCTTCTCTTCTTTCACGAGATGGCGCACGAAAGCCATGTGTGATCCCTTGAAGAAGCGATTGAGGAACGAATCTTGTTCACGTTTCTCATAGTCCATGCGACTGATGGCTGCCAAGTATCGGAAGAGTCTTCCACCTATTGCCTCATGTTTCACGAACTTTTCTTCCTCCAGTCGGCGTATGAATGTGCTGACTGTGTTGAAGTGTGTGCGAGGTTCTGGAATCAAGTCGTAAAGTTCACGCATCGTGAGTCCTTGAGGATTGCTCCACAGAATCTCCATCAATTCCATTTCTTTGTTTGTAAGTTCCTTCATTTCTATATTAAAATTACAATTATTAGTTTAATTGTCGGCAAAGTAACTACTTTTTGTAATTATTACCAAATATTTTTGTCGAAATATTTAACTACAAAAAGTAATTTAACTTTCATTATTAGTTTTATAGGGTAATAAAGGGTGTGGCTTCGTTGTTAAAAGTCAAGAGCATAAGAAGATTTCGTTTCATGATTGTAAATTTGTGAAGTTATTCCAATTCCAAAGGTTCGTAAGGTGTATATTTAGATACAGCCTCTCCTATCACCACGTTACCAGTTTTATCCACAGATGCTTTGTGATAGTCGGATGCCTTGAACCAGTTCTCGTTAAATGACTTTTGCCATTTCCATACCTTTTCACGAGTAGAAGCACGGTAAGACTTGAAGTCGTATTTATATATAGGTTTAGGCTTCGGAGAGATTTGTACAGCCTCAAAACGATACATTCCTGTTTTATCTTGAAGCTTGAGAATAAGCCCTGGCAGACCACCAAATTTCCAAGGACCATACTTTACCGGAATGTCGGGAGCGAACCATGCCACGAAGTCACGACCTCGCCAATGGCAAGTTGCTTTCTGGCATTTGTGCCCCAAGATGTTTTGTGTCTCTGTTCCCAACTTCCATTGCTGTTGTGGATATGCCTCAGTATAGTAAGCGTTGTATTTCCCCAACGCATGCGGCATCGTAGCATATTCGGTTAACTTGCCGTTGGAGATGAATAAGTCCGAGTATTCATATTCGCTCCACTTGTCTTGCTTTTTGCCTCCATTACCAAGAAAACATGGTACAGAGTTTGCTCCAGGATGAGTTTTTATCCATGCAGCAATTAATGAATCGGAACGAAAGAGAAATTCGCTATAATACTTTACCACTCGCTTCCCTATGTCCAAACGCTGTTGGTCGATGTAAGTGTTCTCGTCCTTCACATTGTCTGCATTGAAGGCATACAACACACGAATACGAGTTGTGTCAACTACAGCCATCTTACCTGCTGCTCTGCTGTTTGGTGCAGGACAATATGCATTCTTGGGTTGTGCAAATACAATGCACGAGCAAAATGCAAGTGCTAAAAAGAAAAGATGTCGTTTCATGATTGTAAATTTATAAAGTTATTCCAACTCCAAAGGTTCGTAAGGCGTGACCTTAGATATTAACTGTCCTGTCTTGGGGTCTCTCGCACCACCTGCTTTTGAATAGTCGCGGTTGGCTGCCACTTGTAGTTTATGGACATGTTCACGAGAGTCTTTTCGGAAACCATCATACTTGCGCTTGGTTATAGGAAAATTGCCTGAGCGTAAGCTGACCGCTTCCCATGTGTATAGATTGTCTTTATCGTTGATTTTCATGATAAGACCTGGCAGTCCTCCGAATATCCAAGGGCCAAGACGCACAGGAATGTCGGCTGCAAACCAAGCCTCGAAGTCACGACCTCTCCAATGGCAAGTTGCACGTTGGCAATCATGCCCAAGGATTGTATTGTGCTCCTCGTGCAGCGTCCATTTCTGACTTTGGACAGGTTCTGTATAATAGGCATTGTATCGTTCCATATAGTTGGGCATCCATGCGTAGAGGGTATGCTGACCATTCTCTGTAAATATGTCAGTAAACTGGTACTCGCTCCAATAAGTACTATTACGACCATCAGAACAAAACACCCTTGGACGACTTTTTGCATTCGGATTGCGTTTATTGAAATCATCGGAGAGAGAATCGTTCAATTCTACAAAACGACTGTAATGCTTGCTTAAGTCTTTGCCTGCACGGAGCACATGCAGATCAATATACGTATTCCTGTCCTTGATGTCTGTAGCATTTAGTGCATACATAATCTCAACCTGTGCATGACCAATTACTGTAGGCTGTCCGATTCCTTTTGAGATAGGACGAATCGCATGCCCTTGTTTTTGCTGTGCAAATGCAATGCTGAAAGATGTTGCTACAATAAGTAAAAGAAGATTACGCTTCATAATTTTAAGTTTAACAATTTCATTCTTTAATCTCCTCTCTACTGGGGAGGTCGGGTGGGGCTTCTATTCTAATTCCAAAGGTTCGTAAGGAAATACCTGTGACATAGGGTTGCCGTTCAAATCTTTCCAGCCAAGAGTCTTTGATGGGTTTTCATTGATTTTGCGTTCAAACTTCAATACTGTCTCACGTTTGATAGGCTTGCGACTGGCATATTTGCTCCTTACCATAGGGCGATTGGCACGCTCCACATTCGTGCATTCGAAAGTGTAGAGATGGTCGGTGTCATACACTTTTATGATAAGACCAGGCAGTCCTCCGAACTTCCAAGGACCATATTTGACAGGGACTTCCTTGGTGAACCAAGCCTCGAAGTTACGACCATGATAGCGGCAAGTAGCCTTTTGACAACTATAGCCGCAGATAGTAGCTGTTTCTTGTGTCAGAGTCCATTTCTGGTCTGCGTAAGGTTCATCGTAATATCCTTCGTATTGTGGAAGACGTTCGCGATTATAGGTTCTGACGTTACCTTTCTCAGCAATCAACACATGATACTGCAGTTCGTTCCAGTTGCCATTTCCATTGCGTCCACGAGGAAGCAGTTTGTTTGAGAAGTTGCCTGAGTGGTTTGTCCTGAGGTCAGCGGTACGAAGAGAATCTGACTCCCACACAAAATAGCTGTAATACTTATTGCTATGCTTGCCGATCTCCAGAATCTGCCAGTCGATATAGGTGTTCTCATCCTTGATGTCCTGAGCGTTCAGAGCATACCATACCCTGATTGTGGCTGTATCAAACTGTACATACTTGTCGATATTAGAGAATGCCACATAACCAATATGGCTCTGTTTCTGCTGTGCAAATAGTGCACATGAACTGAATGCAAACAAGAGTGATAAAAGAAATCTTTTCATAAACATCCTTACTTTTTCATTTTCCAAGTGCTTCATTTATCTTCGCTTTCAACGGCTCGATAGTGTCAAAACCTGTTTGGTCATAGAAACGGTTACCCTGTTTGTCGTAAATGTAGTATTGCGGGATGCCGTCGAGTTGTGGGATGGCGTTCCAAATGTTGTCGGGCAGACGGTAGTGGAGTCCTGGCATTTTGGCAATCTGTTTAGTCCATTGGTTGGAAGGACTTGTCTCGTTGGTGACATATACGAAGCGGAGTGGGCGACCAGCCCATTCTTCCTTCAGCGGTTCCATTGCCTTGATACCAGCGAGACAAGGACCGCACCATGTTGCCCAAAAGTCGAAGAACAGCACTACATCGGGATTCTCGCTTGCTACTCTGCTGAGGAATTCCTCGCCTGTGCAGTCGGGAGTGTCCATTACCTTAACCTCCTTTGATGCAGAACGGAGACGCTCAACGGTGATGCGTGTAGAGTCGTTCATAGCTCTCAGCTCTTTCTGGAACAACTGCGGAATGGTGTCGAAAGCGGCCTCAGGCATAAGTTCTATGCTGCGTATGCGCTTTGCCAGATTCATGGCTCTTCGATAACCCTCCATCCATTCGGTCACAACTCCACCTATGTTGTTTGCGTGGGCATAGTTGAGGAAAGCATCGTCATAGACAAGATAGAAGGAACGTCCATCCTTGAGTATAGTAAGATCTGCAGCATGACTATCCTGTAGCTTCACTGCACCCTTTGCCGCATGTTCAAGATAGAGAGTAAGATATATTTTCTCTGCCTTTATGCGTCCAAACTCCTTCTGTCGACGCGAATAATGCTTGTTGCTGTCTATTGCAAGGAGCTTTTTCTGCAATGTGTTCCAAAGGTTTTCGGGTGTGGCTTTGTTGAACTCATAATATAGCATTAGGTCATCATAATTCACTTGCTGAAGGTCGGCAATAGGACCATCGAACAGAATGATACGGTCGGCAGGAACTTTATTGCCCATAGAGGAAGCTGTGTATGCAGTCTCATCGATGGAGACAGTAGTCTCATAACCTGGAATCATCAAGATGAGAAACTGGTGTTTTGGATATGGGGCAGCCACAGATGCTTGGTATGGTCGGCTTGCCTCAATCTGGTAGCTGCAATCACCAAAATCAAGGAATCTGTCGTTTGAGAAACAATTGTTCAAACCGAACATCGTGCTTTCATGTTTTGTGCCATCATGCTTGTACATGGTGCATGTATATTTTGCAGTGCCAAACCTTGGTTCGATGGCAGGCAGCGGTTCGTTCCTTCCATAAGGTGAAGGCTTTGGCTTGCCCAATACGAAAGGATAGAGTTTGCCGTCGAGACGTATACCCGACAGATTGAAGTTGGACCCTTTCTCTTCGACAAAGTCAAAGATCTTGACTTTAGGATCGAGAGGCTCAAACTCAATGCTTAGTGAGTCGCTATTCCATTCATAACGTTTCAAAGGCACCAGTTCCTCACCATCGTTGTAGCTTCCGTCCTCCTTTAGAGTGAATACTGTAGCTTTGATCATACGATATGTCTTGCCATCAGCCTCAAGGTGCGTTTCGGCAGACATGTTCCATGCAGCCTTATTCTTCTTGAATCCAATGGTGGTGGTTTCTTTTCCAAGTATCACGGTCTTGGGTGTGATGCTCAGTCCTCCTCCAGCGCACGCAGGATTCTTTACTATTTTGTCCTTGCTCAATGAGGTGGCGACCCCCACTGCAAATGAGGACAGGGATGCAATCATAGCGATTGCAAGACGAATCGATTTCATAATGATGTATGGTCTATTTGTTTGATAAAATTTCTAATTGTTTTTCAAGATGTTTTATGGAATTGGTAATCAATCCTGGGCTGATTATTTGTAATGTTTGATTAAGACAAACAATCCTGTCTTTGGAAAGATAAGGACTAACAATAGTGGCAAATTGCTCGTATTCTTCATCAGATAAGAATTCAATATATGCAACTGTCTTGCCTAAAAGTATTGCTCTTGCAGTACCTTCTGAATATTCTTTTTTATTTGGGCGAGCAATGGTTACAAAACTGATACGGGCATCATTAGCAAACTCGTTGCGTACTTTCGCTGTGCGCAATAAAGCAGCAGTGTTTTCTGACTGATCGATGTCGTCAAACACCTGAAGGACAATCACCTTACCTAAATGACGTGACAATATATCTCGCAAGAAAGGCATGTCCTCTTCCTTAAATTTGCAGACAGATGGATTGTATGTGTAGTTCACGATTTTCTTGCCTTTTGGTCGGATTCCCCATGTTCTGAAATTATTTCCATCAGGACCTTCCACAAAGTCAAGTCGTTTTGCTCCTTTAGGGATAGCATCGAAAACTAATTTGAAACGTAGCGTAGAATCAGAATGCTCTCCGCTGTATTTAGGAAGTACAGGCTTCCATCGGAGAGGAACAGAGGTCATGCTTTCTGTTATTAATGTCGATTCGTCACTAATAGTGAATCCATATCCTATTTGTTTTTCCATCTCAACAATACTAGCAGTATCACGAAAAGTTACCGACAATACTTTCGGAGAATCATTTTCGTTGCGTTCGATGATCGGATTATTCCATGTAGCTTTGCATCCAACACACAGCAACGCTAATAATACATAAAATATCTTATTTGCATTATTCATAATAAAGTATAGTTTCTTATTGATTATTCTTTATTCTCAATTTCCCCTTTTAGGGGGTAGAGTGCCTCTTCTATTCCTCCTCACTAAAATCCTCTTCTATATTAAACACCTTTCGATAGAGCGATTTCATCCAGTACCAGATGTCTTCGAAGAACCAACGGGTGTACATCCAGAACCTGCCGACATAGGCTGTGATTATCAGTAGTATGATGGTGGCAATAATCAATACACCCATTATGATGTATAGAATTATTATCATCGTTTCATCTTCTGAAAGATTGTCACCACAGAGCCAACATTCGAATAAATTAATGATAGGTTGTAAGTCCATAGAGTAAATGTTTTTTGATTTTGCGGCAAAATTAAGGAAAAGCATCTAAAACACCATAGATTTTAGTTTGCAAATTGTTCGCATTTTCAGCATGTAACAAAAGCGGTGTTTGCAAATTGTTCGCAAATGCCACTTAATTTACTAATAATAAGCATAATATCAAATATTCAACTGTATCTTCACACATAAGGATATGAACACGACATTTTTTAATAGATTACATGTACTTTTGATATGTTTGTTGGGATAATGTTAAGAGTTTGTTCATAATAGTAAAAATTTAAATAAATAAAATGTTAGAATCAATGTCTTTTGTTATTCCGCACCTAACTTCACTGTCGGGTGCGGTGGTGAGATACGAGGAACTCTATTTAATGCACCGATATTTTACCACGAAAGTACAAATGTGCCTTTCGTGGTAAGTTATCAAGTTATTTTGGGGCGATATTTTACCATGAAACGATAATTTGTGCTTTCATGGTAAAATATCATAGGACAAAAAGGGGTGGTTCTTTTGCCGAATCTGTATTTGGATTTTGCATATAAAAATTTAGTTTTTAAAAAAGTCCTACAAGTCCACTTAATCCACTTATTTCAGTTATAGAATAAATATAATTGGGAAAATAAAGAATTAGATATAATCCAACTCGATGATTGCAAGTGTATTACTGGGCAAATCGTTAGTATATATCAATAATAAGATATACTATCTTATTTGAAAGGATAGTATATCTTATCGAATATGATAGTATATCTTATTTTATACTACTACTAATGACATCTATAAATAGTAGTGTTGTTGAGATGTGAAGATGCATAATATGAAAACGAGAAAAGGAATGAATGGTAATAAGCCAAGTGGATTAGTAGGACAAGTAGGACTTTTTTAAAAACTTATTTTTTTTATGATGATAGTTATATTCATGAGTGACCATAAAAAAAATCTCGCACTATCATCACTGACGGTGCGAGAGTTGAGCTCTGTATGTTATTAACTTTAACTAATCTCAAAGAAATCTTTGTGTATGAATAGTTTGGTTATCTGGTTCACATGGAGTCCAATTTGTTTAAGCTCTGAACGATTATTTCTTAATGCCATAGACACTTTTGACTATGTGCCATTGAGAACGGACATCGGCTACTGCCATGCCTTGAGGAGCCATCTTGTTGTATAGGTCTGCATATTTGGTGCCTTTGCTTTTCTCCTTTTGTGCCCACTGTCGAAGTTCGGCATTGGTAAAGTGCTTGATTGGTATGTTCTTCTTGTAAGAAATGTTGGTTATGCCTACACGCTTCAGCATGGCTGTGGCACGGTCAATGTCCTTTTGACTTGCCTCTGTGCTCGAATAGATGTATGCCTTGAAACCTGGCACTTTCTTCACCCTTTCAAACTCTTTCTCCACACTCCATCCCCACGATGTCTTCTCCCATGATGTGCAGCTACAGTTCATCCAATTGCCTTCCTGTGCTTTGTTCATGGTGATGTCTATCTCTCCCTTGCCAGGAAGAAGGATTGTCATCTCTCGTGGCAGGTTGCCTGCCACACTGATAGGCACTTTCATGTTTTTGGTGATGAGGTTTACCTTCATATTGCCATCCTTTAATGTGGATTCAATGCATTTCAAATCTTTGTTTGTCAGTTTAGGCAAACTGTTCTTGTCGAAAGGTTTTCCGTCGAGCATCATGGTGAGGGTGAAGCCTTGTTCACAGAAACCATAATTCAGGTATTCTTCCTCCAGATACTCTTTCCCCTCATGATTCTTGATATATGTACCAGAACAAAGATTGACAAGGTAGCGAGGTTTGCCATCTCTAAATCCTCCTTCACGATAGATGACCAGAGGCTTTGTCTCTGTACATGTGTCGATTTTCAGTTCTTTGTCATCGTTCATTTCTCGGTGATTAACTGTTGCCAGCACGGCTCCACTGAAACTGAGCACGATGAGGGCTGCTGCTGCGATTTTCTTTATCATAACTTTCTTTTTAGGGTTTAACATTAGTTTGTCTGCCCTATTCTCGACTACTTCGTTCGCAAATATGGTCCATTCAGCATCTACATCTGGCATGCCAATCTTTTTGTCAATTTCGTCTGCTTTCATGTTAGTTTGCGATTTTTAGGATATTTCTAATCTTTGATAGAGAATGAGTGATATGTTTGTTTACTGCCGAAGCACTTATTCCGAGAACCTTTGCAGTTTCCGCATAAGTCATATCCTCATCATAATGTAGAGAAAGGATGCGTCGATCCTGTTCAGTCAAGTTTTCTTCAATGATTTTGTGCAGTTCAGACATCAGTTCCTGATGCTCCGGATCCTCGTGTACATCACCATTGAGTTTTAGTTCGTGTTCAAGTTCTTGCCGACGTTTCAGTTTTTGCAAAGCGTGAAGACTTTGATTCCTTGTGGCAGCAAGTAGATAACCTTTCTGAGTGCCGTCCTTCATCTGTGGTTTCTTGTGCCATATTTCTGCAAACACTTGATTGACCACATCTTTAGCATTCTCTTCGTTCTCGAGCACGGAGTATGCCATTCGGTACATCATCTTGTAATTCTCCTTGAACAACTTTTCAAATTCAAGTCTTGAATAGTCCATTCGAAGTAGTTTTTTAGGGGCGTTTTACTATAAGACCCTCAAACATGAAAATCAAATACCCCACTTGTGATTTTTTTGTATAATCTTTATATAAGAGAAGTGAACTTAGAGAACTTTTAAAGCCTTTTTAAAAACATTATTTTTTTAAGGTAGTAGTTCTATTCGTGACAGAACGAGTGCAAAAACTCGCACTATCATCACTGACGGTGCGAGGGTTGAGCTCTGCATGTTACTAACTTTAACTAATCTCAAAGAAATCTTTGGTTTATTTCTTCTTTGCCTTTGCATCAAAGTTGTATGTGAATGTGAAGGCAAGGTAGCGGTGGAAAGTCTCGGTGCGGCTCTCAAAGCGTCCGTTAGGTGAGATGCCTGCATTTCTCCAGTCCATCTGGTTGAGGATGTCTCTTGCAGCAAGAGCGAGTTGTGCTTTGCCCTTGAGCGTCTTCCATGTGATGCTGGCATCGAGACGGAAACGGTTGCGGTTCATCATGTCGGAGAGATAGCCGGCATTGCCAACGAGTTCGCCTTTGAGGTCGAAAGTCCAGTGCTTTATGCGGTATTTGCCACTCAAGCCTGTGGAGTAGTTGTAGAGCCTTTGTCCTTGCATCATCTGGTCGGAATAATTGACATCGCTGTATGTTATGCTGCCGTATGCTGATGCCTCCCATCCATTGTTCTCGTAGGTGAGATTCAGATTCTCATATACACTCGTTGAGTTCTGGCTGAACACCTCCCAAGGATCGCTGAGTGATGCGAGTGTCTTGAAACCGAAGTCGGTATTGTACGAGAGTGTAGTGCGGTTGCGCAGACGGAAGTATTTGCCAAGAGCACGGTCGTAATTGATGCCGGATGTCATTTTCTGTCGGTAGTCGATGTTTGCTGTAGTCGTGGTATAAACACCGGTATGTGAGTCGTATGCCCTGACCTGACTGGCAGGTGTAAAGACACGATTGTAGTACAGTGTGAATGACAGCATCTGTTGACCTTTGGCAAACATCATGCTGTAGGCGAGATTGGAAGTGAGATTGCTCGACGCCTTCAGGTCGGGATTACCTTTTATAATACTAAGGGGATTGGTGTCATCAGTATAGTCAAGACCACCCAGAAGGTCAGCCACATGATAGTCCCAGTCCACGCTGCCTCGTAGCTGAGTGGTCTTTGATGACTGCCACTTGAACTCAAAAACAGGACGAGAGAACCATGTGTTGCGACACACCAGAGTGTCGAGTTTGCCACGCTGATAATCGAAGTGCTCCTCTACATTCTGAATCTTTACTGCTGCCCTCATCCACAACTTGTCAAGATTGGCTTCTGCCTCGAAACGAGGTTCGTTGACAAGATAGTATTTCATGCGGTCGAAACTATTGGCGAAGTCGTATTCTCCATTTTGGAAATGCTCGCTATCATCAGCCTTGCGCCAATAGTCCACCCAGTAGCCTACACCAACCTTCATCTTCTTAGGCACAAGCTGGTAGTTGAGTTTTGTGTCGAAGATGGTTTGGAAGAGATTGCTGTTCGTGTTGCTCGTCTGGTCGAGAATTTCTGTCTTGCCCAGTTCGTCGTATGTATAGCTGGTATGACTATCTGCTGTGCCTTTGCTCTTGTTATAAGAAGTAGAAAATGACACGTAGAAGTCGCCCCTTTCCAATGCGTGAGACAATCGCATCTGGAGGTCTGCATAACCTACATCAGCACGACTAAGAGTCTCACCTTCGGATGAATTGACCAAGTGCTGAGGCGCATCAGAATAAGCATCGCCCTGATAAGTCTTCTGTTCGTCGGTAGTCCTGTCAGTGTTTCGCCTTGCACCACCTTCTGCTCTAAGGACAAATGATGTCTTTGGTCCAAAATGCAGTTCTGTGTCAAAATTAAGAGGAATCTCAAGATAGTGGTTGTAGTTGTAGCTTTGGCTATTGGTGAATGATGAAGTCTTGCCATCGAGGAAGGTCTCAGTGTTTTCCCATGACTTCTGATGCACATCGTTATGATTAGGTGAAGTGCCGATGCTCCAGTTGTCCTCGTAGGATGTCTTCACAAACTCAGGTTTCCAGTTGTGCCTGTATGCGAACTTTCCATATTGCTGACGTTGAGGTGTGTCGCCCCATTCCGATTCGTATTCACCATACACACCACCTGTCTTGCTGCCATTGTCAGAGGCTCGTACATAGAGACTGATAGGGTTCTTGTCGCTGAGGAAATGGAGATTTGCCGAAGCACGATAGTTCTTGGAGGCGTATGCACTCAGTTTTGTTTGCCCATACCATTTGTCCATGAATCCAGGTTTTATCTCAATGTCTAAAATCTGCTTTTCCTGTCCATCATTCATGCCTGTGAGTTCAGTGAGTTCGCTCTTCTTCTCGTAAGCCTTGATGTTCTGCACAGCTTCGGCTGGCAACTGACCTGTGAGGAAGTCATCAGCCACATCATGTCCGTTTATCTTCAGGTGAACCTCCTTGTCCATAAAGAAGAGTTTGCCATCCTTGATGGTCACACCAGGCAGTTTCTCCAAGAGTTCTGCTATGCGTGCTCCATCATCGAGGTTGAAAGCATCGGGATTGAACACAACGGTATCGCCCTTCATGACGAAACGTCGTGCTTTGGCTTCTACCGTCACTTCCTTCAGGAGATTGTCCGACATCTTCAGCTGGAGGTTGCCAATGTTGAGTGTATCTTTTGTTCCACCAGCGCAGTTGAATGTCTTCTTTAGGGAGTTGTAGCCAAAGTAATTGACTTCGATGCTGATTTGCGACATTGATTCTACTGTCCACTTGAAGCTGCCGACGCTATCGGTAGTCATATAAATTAACATCGCGCCGTATGTGCCAACAGGTTTCACGTATAAATCCACCTTAGCCCCCTCAAGCGGTTCGCCTGTATCGGCATCTACCACTCGTCCTGTGACTATATCGGCAGACATAGCAAGGGCTTGCAGGCATAGGAATGCCAGCAGAAATATTCGTTTCATAAAGATTGGGGATTAGTGTATTTAAAAAGGAGTGGTTACTTCTTCTTAGGAGTGCTAAGGATATATTTTTCTGTAAGAGACTGGATGTTCTTAGGGTCGTTTGTGCGCTTACACTTATCTACAATATAATCCGCAAGTTCGGCAGGCATATTTGTCACCTTGCGCCACTTGTCGTGACGATTGTGCCATTGTCCTTCGAAGTGTGTCTTGTCGAGCATGATGACCGTGCCGTTACGACCACACTCGGTGTATTTTCCGTTCTTGAATGTATAGGTACCGTACTCGTGAGGGACAATCATGGTCTCTGTTTCGCTGATTCGGGCTACTTCAGCACAGGCATATTCGCCATTGGCACGATATACCTTTACTTGATTGTAGCCTTCACTTATATAATTCTCCTTATTGCCTTCATACCTCATTGACTCCATTACCCATACGCCGATGAGATCCTTGTCGGTAGTCTTGGCTGTCTGTGCCATTACGGTTGATGAGATAAACATTGCAAACAACATCATTGCAAGTCGTGCGACAGTTCTGTTCTTCTTCATAATTGATTTAATGATTTTAGGGGTTGAACATGTGTGATTTGAAAATTTGCTTGCAAAGGTATATGTAACATGCAAAATGACCAAAGATTTTTGTTTGCAAATTGTTCGCATTTTTGCAGACCACCCCAAAAGTTGTTTGCAATTTGTTTGCAAAACGATGTTAACTCGTTTATAATGAAAGGATAAACTCATCCCACTCTTTTGCACCACCTTTACAGTGAAAAACCTTGCCATAAAGGCGACTTCTCATGCTGCTGATGGCACTTGTACTCTTGTTTAGAGTGTTTGCAATGTCTGTAGCAGACACTCTGAGCTTGATGAGAAGGCATGTTTGCATCTCAACCTGAGACATAGGATATAGACTGAGGAGGCGACCTGTGAAACCAGAATAGGTGTTGTTGACATGACGTTCTATCTCATCCCAATCAGCCTTCTTTAGATGTTCGCCATTGATGATTCGCTTGCGGATGGACAGGTAGAACTCAGAGTTGAGGAACTCGTCTTCAACACTCATCAAAGCCTCCTGTACCACCTTTGGACGTTCTGCTATCTCCTTCTGGATTTGCTTCAACTGATGTTCGATGCGCGCCTTTTCACGGAGGACATTTCGAGTGTAATATATAAAAAGGACGAAAGCAAGCACGATGCAAAGAATGAGTACGGCAAGGTTCTGCCTGTCGGTCTCTAAGGAATGTTCCTTTTCGGTGAACACATAGGCGGTTCTGTCCTTATCCCACGCTTCTTTGTCTTGCTCTACGATATTGAGCACATCACCTACATCAGTATTCTTCTTGCCATCCATCTTGTGCCACTCGTATATTCTGCCCACATCCTCTATATTGATGATGGTATCATTGGTAACAGTAAGTTTGTGCTGAGTACCATCCTCGAAGTACAGCCATTCGCCCCCACCCTTGTTGATGAGTTTATACTTGCCACTGTAGGATGGCTCAAAATAGAATCTGCCAGGTAGTGACTCTTTGCGACCCACATAGTATGAGTTGTCTGTGAATACCTTGAATGGTACCACATTGTTACGTTCTGCATAATTATAGTCGTTGCCATCAGGGATGTGAATACTTTCCAGAGTCCACACACCGTGAATGTCAAACTCTGTCTCTTCCTTTCCCTTGCATGAGATGATGGAGAGGATAACTATTAAGATGTAGGATAAATTCTTCATTTGGGAATGTTAGTTGTTATGTATTACTTATAATAACGAAATAAGTCAAAAGATATTGTGAGATTAAGGATTATTAAGAAAAAGTTGGAGGGGAATCGCATTTTTCTGCACTTTATTGTTTCTGCACTCAAATAAAAGTAATATCTTTGTGTGTTAAAAAAAGAGAAATGATGAAAAAACTACTCCTCGTTCTTGTGGTACTGATGGCATCGGTGACAACAGATGCTAAGATAGACCGTTATGCACTTGTACAACGCAATAATCCTCACATCACGGAGATTGACACGATGGCTTCGCTGAGTGTGGGCAATGGTGAGTTTGCATTTACCTGTGATGTGACAGGACTGCAGACTCTTCACCGCCTATACTCTAAGGGTGTGCCGCTCGGCACGATGGCTCAATGGGGATGGCACTCCTTCCCTAACACTCACGGATATAAGGCTGAGGACGCTCTGAAGGCTTACGACTTCGGCAGAGGAAGTGAGGAGTGGTACTCGTGTCAGCTGAAGGATGAGTTTGGCAAGGCTGCATCTGACTACCTGAGAGCTAATCCTCACCGTCTGCACTTGGGCATTGTGGCGTTCAAGGGGATGGAGGCTAAGGACATTGCGGACATAGACCAGACTCTCGACATGTGGACTGGTACCATCACCTCTAACTATCGCTGCCAGAATATGCCGATGAGGGTGGTTACGACCTGCGATGCGGAGCGTGACATGATAGTGGCAAACATATCGGACGGGGCAAAGCATGGGGTTCAGATTCTGCTCCCCTATCCTACTGGTGTGCATAGCGATGATGCCTGCGACTGGTCGGCTGGACGCCCTCACAGCGTAGGGCAGATAGACCTCGGCACACGCACTGCTGTATTCCGCCATACACTCGACGGTCAGCCATATTACATTAAGTTATGCTGGAAGAATGCCTCTGCTCCCGATATCATTGATGGTGCTATCTGCATAAGTCCTAAGGGGAAGAACTGGACTCTGTCGGTTGAGTTCTGCAAGGATATTCCAAATGATAAGGCGGTGAACTTCAAGCAGTCTGCCGCTGGTACGGAGAGATACTGGAAGGATTACTGGACTCTGGGAGGTGTGGTGGATTTCTCTAAGTGTACTGATGAGAGAGCTGCCGAACTGGAGAGGAGAGTGGTGCTGTCGCAGTATCTGCTTGCCATTCAATGTGCAGGAAGTACTCCTCCTCAGGAGACTGGACTCACATACAATTCGTGGTTTGGGAAGTATCATCTTGAGATGATATGGTGGCACATGGCTCACTTTGCCCTCTGGGGACATGCGGATATGCTCGAACGCACTCTGCCTTGGTATGAGTCGGCACTGGGAGAGGCACAGAAGATAGCCAAGCGACAGGGTTTTCGTGGTGCAAGATGGATGAAGATGACTGACCCTTCAGCTGCGGAAGCACCATCGAATGTGGGTTCGTTCCTCATCTGGCAACAGCCTCACATCATATATCTCTGCGAACTGCTCTATCGTGCAAAGAAAGATGATGCCATCATAGAGAGATATACTGGGCTGATAGATGAGACGGCTGAGTTCATGGCATCGTTTGCCACATTTGACAAGGAGAACGACCGCTACATACTGAAGGGGTGCATTCCCGCCCAAGAGACTCTGAAGGCTTCGGAAACTATCAACCCTCCTTTTGAGTTGTCATACTGGCACTTTGCTCTTTCCATAGCGCAGGAATGGAGAGAACGACAAGGCAAGGAACGCAATGCGGAGTGGGACAAGGTAATAAAAATGCTCTCGCCTCTCAGCGAGAAGGATGGTGTGTATGCTGCGGCGGAATCGGCTGCAAGTTATCCTTCGCTCAAGACTATGGAGAGCAATGGGGACAATGGTCCTTTCGAGGCATCGGAATTGCCTGATAATGTGAAGTTCTACTCCGACCACATGGCTGTGCTTGCTGCCTGTGGTGTGCTTCCATTCTCGCCTCAATATAATAAGGAGGCAATGACTCGCACCCTGAACTGGGTGATGCAGAACTGGAACTGGAACAAGACTTGGGGATGGGACTACCCTACTACCTGCATGAATGCCGTAAGGACTGGCAACCCTGAGACGGCAATCGAGGCTATTCTCATGGATAAGCGTACGAACACTTATCTGCCTAATGGTCACAACTATCAGGATGCAAGACTGCGTTGCTACCTTCCTGGCAATGGTGGTCTGCTCACCGCTGTTGCTCTTATGTGTGCTGGATGGGATGGAAACGAAACTCCACTCCCTGGTTTTCCAAAGGATGGAAAATGGGAAGTGGAGTATGAGGGTATAGAGAGGATGCCGTAAAGAAATACCCTCCCCCTACCGCTCTTCCTCAACGGGCTCGGAAGCGTCTGCGACGATAACCCATTAAAAGGGAGGGGAGTAGATAGTGAGATAAACTTGGGAATATTACTTGGCGGTTATTTTGAGATTTGTAGAGAAGGCAGGACTTTTGGCTGTGATATTAATAGTGCCTTTGTTCTGGGTGCTTCGAACTACGATGAGGGCACGACCGTTGTAGGTGGTGACATGACTTGAGGTGGTAGGTTCGAGGTCCTTGAAACTGGCACTTGCTGCTGCAAGAAGAGATCCTGCTCCTGATACTGTGACATCGAAAGGAAGGTTGGCATCATGGACGAGGATGCCGTTCTTGTCAACGACTTCAAGAATGATATAAGCCAAGTCTTCGCCATCAGCATTGATGACTCTTTGTTCTGGAGAGAGACGAACTGCTGCAGGTTCGGAAGATGTGGTGAGAGTAGTGCTTGCACCCTCTTTTCCGTTAGCATCAACAGCTACGGCACGAAGTGTACCAGGCTGGTAGGTAATAGGGATTACAGCTTTGTACTCAGACTTCTTATCTACCTTCTGTGTAGCAATAAGTTTGTCGTTAAGATAAAGGTTTACTGCACTCGCCTTGGTATAAATCTCTGCAAAAATCTGCTTTCCTTCCCAACCTTTCCAGTTCCAAGATTCCCATGTAGGCCATACTGACCAAGAAGTTTCGGAGATTCTTCCCTGCTTGTAGTTGTCGGGTTCTTTGACTGAGAGATAAATGTAATCATCGCCTTCATTCACATTGTAAAGCATGTCGCGATAATGGGAAATAGGTTTTCTCCATCCTGTTATATCGACATCACCACAATAGGCTCCGTGGAATGGGAAATGCTTGCCGTTGTAATGCTCTCCTCGTGGTTCACCATCGTAGTAGAACTGTCCAATTCCCGACTCTCCAAAATAGTCGAGTCCAGTCCAAACAATATCGCCGATGATGTAAGGACGCTCAGTAGTGTGAGCCCAGTTGCGGAATGCATCACGAGGATAACTCTCTGTCTGCCACATCACTCGTTCTGGACAACGCTCATGGTCGCTCTCTGCTTTGTGCATCATGTAATTGTAGCCTACGATATCAAGTACCTCTGCATGAGGGTCGTAGATTTCCCAGTCGTTATCCCAGGCACAGAGAGCTTCTGTAACAGGACGAGTAGTGTCGTGCTGAAGTATTACTCGCTTGAACTTCTTTGCAGTCTGGACCACACGGAGTTCCTTGCGCTCAATCACCTCATTGCCAATGCTCCAGCAGATGATACTTGGGTGATTGCGGTCGCGAAGCACCATAGAAGTAAGGTCTTCCGTGTAGCAAGAGTCTATCATCTCATGGTAATCATGTGCAGTCTTCTGAGCATACCAACCATCGAAGGCTTCGTCGATGACCATCATGCCAAGACTATCGCAAGCATCAAGCATGGCACGAGTCTGAAGGTTGTGGGAAGTGCGAATGAGATTGAAACCCGCCTCTTTCATCAACCTGACCTTACGAATCTCTGCCTTATCAAATGCCATAGCACCAATCACACCATCGTCATGATGAACACAAGCACCATTGATGATGGTTGGTTGACCATTGAGCAGGAAGCCTACCTTTGCATCGTATGAGAATGTTCTGAAACCATGTTTCACGGTAAGTGCTCCAACCTTCACATCATAGAGGGCAGGTTGGGAAGGACTCCAAAGCTTGATGTCCTTGAATGTGCGAAGTTCATCAGCCTTTCCTTCATAACTGATGCGAACCGTTGCCGAGTCGGCACGAGTTCCATCTGCCGACATTCCATAAATCTTCTCTGTACGAACAAAGAGTTTTGATGGGTCATCTGTCTTGCCTGCTTCGTATGTCTCAAGCCAAACATGGCGATAGATGCCCGAACCACTGTACCAACGGCAGTTGGGTTGTGCTGAGTTGTCAACTCTTACAGCAACGATATTTGCCCCACCCTTTGGATTCAAGGCTGATGTTATGTCGAGAGAGAATGGTGTGTATCCATATCCATGTGTGCCAATGAGTTTGCCATTAACAAACACCTTACACTTCTGATACACGCCTTCGAAATGAAGTCGGCACCTTGTTCCTACACCGAGTTTTGGACTCTTGAACTGTTTGCGATACCATCCTATACCACCAGGATAGTAGCCACCATCATTCCCCATTGGAGCTTCAAGAGCAGGAGCATGGTAAATGTCCCAATCGTGAGGAAGATTCACACTCATCCAACTCTTGTCATTATACTGTACGGACTCGGCATTTGCTATATCCTTTTCTATAAACTTCCATCCAAAATCAAAATTTTGCTTTGTAGTCTGAGCGAACACATTCAAACATGTGAATGCAGATAGGATAAGAATCGTGAACTGTTTCATAAAGGTACAAAGATTGGTTATTTCTTTTCTAATTCTTGGAGACTCTCCATCTTCTTTGTTTCGAGGAATTCGTAGATGCCACAGAGGTGTTCCTTCACCTTCTGATGACCAAACTCATAGACCTTGCCAACAAGACCATCGAGGAAATCACGGTCGTGGCTCACGACGATGAGTGTGCCGTCGAAGTCCTGAAGTGCCTGTTTGAGCACATCCTTTGTCTTGAGGTCGAGGTGGTTAGTAGGTTCGTCGAGAATAAGGAGATTGACGGGTTCGAGGAGAAGTTTAAGGATGGCGAGGCGTGTTCGTTCACCTCCTGAAAGTACCTTAACCTTCTTTGTTGACTCCTCGCCACCAAACATGAATGCTCCCAAGAGGTCACGAATCTTGTTGCGTATCTCACCCTTTGCCACATCATCAATGGTTTGGAACACAGTCAATTCGCCATCGAGAAGCGATGCTTGGTTTTGGGCAAAGTAGCCTATCTGAACATTATGTCCGAGTTGCAGTTCTCCTTCGTGCTGCAGTTCGCCCATGATGCACTTCACCATTGTTGACTTACCCTCACCATTGCGCCCCACGAAGGCCACCTTCTCGCCTCGTTCGATGGTGAAGGAAGCATCCTTGAAGATGCAGCGGTCGAACGACTTGCCCACTTCGGTTGCTATGACAGGGTACTGACCAGAGCGAGGAGAAGGTGGGAACTTGAGTCGCAACTGACTTGTGTCCTCTTCATCAACCTCGATTATCTCAAGTTTTTCGAGCATCTTCACACGACTCTGCACCTGGAAGGTCTTGGAGTATGTACCCTTGAAGCGTTCGATAAAGTCCTTTGTCTCGGCTATCATCTTCTGCTGTTCCTCGTACTGCTTGCGCTGCTGTTCGCGGCGTTCCTTGCGGAGTTCAAGATAATGTGAGTATGATGCCTTGTAGTCGTAGATTCTGCCCATTGTCACCTCGATGGTACGAGTAGTGATGCTATCGACAAACTTGCGGTCGTGGGAGATGACAACAACTGCCTTCGACGACTCCTTGATGAAATCTTCGAGCCACTGGATACTCTCGATGTCGAGGTGGTTGGTAGGCTCGTCGAGAAGAAGCACATCAGGATTCTTGAGCAACAGCTTGGCAAGTTCGATTCGCATTCTCCAACCTCCCGAAAACTCACTTGTTGGTCGGTCGAAGTCGGTGCGTTCAAATCCAAGACCAAGAAGTGTCTTCTCCACATCTTCTTCAAAATGAGTCATATCGATAGCGTAGAACTTCTCGGAAAGTGCACTCACCTTCTCGATGAGAGCCATGTATTCATCACTCTCGTAGTCGGTGCGAGTGGCAAGTTGTTCGTTGATGGACTCTATCTCTGCCTCCGTTTCGTGGAGATGGGCAAATGCCTGTGATGTCTCTTCAAACACGGTGCGACCATCTTCTGTCATGAGGTGCTGAGGGAGGTATGCAATGACACAATCCTTCGGAGCACTTATACTGCCTCGTGTTGGTTGGCGAATGCCAGCAAGAATCTTCAGCATGGTAGATTTGCCGGCTCCGTTCTTTCCCATCAATGCTATACGGTCCTTTTCGTTTATCTGAAAGGAGATGTCCTTGAAGAGTGTGGTGCCGCCAAACTCAACGGCGATATTGTCAACTGTAATCATATTGTTGTTTCTTCTTTTTTTATTTGGCTGCAAAGATAGGAAAAAACTGGGACATAAAAAAATAGGTGAAAACAAATGTGTCTTCACCTATCTATATAAAATAAGTAAGGTACGCGTAAGTGTTCCTTAACTTATAGGATTAGTTGCGAGGACGACCGCCACCATTGCGGAAGCGTTCCATCATCTGCTTCACCATATCCTCGTACTTTGCATACTGTTCTGGAGTGAGGATAGCCTTAATCTTGGCATTTGTTTCTTCACGCTGCTTCTGCATTGCTTCGCGGTCCATGCGTGGACGCTCAACACCTGCTGCACGGAGAGAGTCACGAACAGCCTGCTGCTGCTTTGCCTGAGCGAAGTAGAGGTCGTAGAGTGCCTTGTACTGGTCGTCGTTGATACCGCAAACCTCCTTGATGTGAGTTGCCTGACGAGTTGCAGATTCTTCTGGAGTGAAGTTGCGACGCTGGAACTGGCCCTGTGCGTTCATTGTCATTGCTGTGAGTGCAACGAGAAGAGAGAGAATAAATTTCTTCATGAGTTCTTTAAGTTTTTTAGTTATAAGATTTTGTTTATAGTGTATCTGAACTTGTGCGTTCATTTGTATGACTCACGAAGTTTCGCAAGGTTTAATTTCGGAAGTTTATTACTTGCAAAATTTGAACTAACGATATTCAAGATTCATATTGCTGAGTACGGTGGCAGAAGCACCTGTGCTGCCTGTGTGCTGAATGTGAACACCTCCAAATGTATTTGGCGAAGGAATGTCTGCGGTGAGAGTCTGAGTCTCGCCTCCCCTACAGAGTTGGGCAGAGAGGGTGGTGCCATGCAAGGAGAGGGTGAGTTGAAGACCTGAAAGGTAGAGGTGAGAAACTTCCGAATTAGTTATCGAAGTCACTCGTCCTTCCTTATATTCTACAAGCATCACCTCGATGGCATGGTCGTATTTTGTGGTGCGAATGAAACGGATACCATAGCCTGTGAGGGTGTTAGTGTCGAACTTGATGCACACATCCATGTACTGACCTGTTGCACTTCCAAATCCTTGACCAGCAGTCTTGCAAGGGTCGAGGTTGATGTGGAAGGTCATGTCCTTGTATTCGCCAGGCAATGCGGTGTACATCATTCTGGCACCTTTCACATTCTGCATCATTCCCGAACAATGTTCTGCTCCATCAATGCCTCCAGAATATATCCAGGCAGGATGGTCGTTTGAGGCTGTCCAGTTATATTCCGCAGTATCGGCAGGCTTGAACGCATCGAGAGTCCATTGTCCTGGAATAATCTTCGTTTGGTTTGCCACCGCCATACCAGGCAGAGTGACTGGCAGAGGATAGGTGCTGGCATTAGGGAGTGTGAGTGGTTTGCCATTGAGAGTGCAGTTTATCATCTCACATTCACGACGAGGGTCGGGCTTTCTGCTCCACTCTATCTTCAGGTCCTTATCATCACTTGTCCATCGGCAATTCTCAAGACGAACACGGTCGTGAACCTTTGTCAGATACTGAACTCCATGCACCTTTGAGTGGATATCACAATCACGGAAAACGGCTCCCTTGCGAGATGTGCAGTAGAATGGTTTTGAGGAAAAGAATGTGAAACGACAATGGTCGTAAAAGCCTGTGCCACAGAGTGCATCGTCTGTACATTCGAAATAGCAGTCGTGGAAATACACTTCGTCTCCACCAACAAAAGGACAGAGGTTGAGACGACTGATGAAACGGCAATTCTCGATATTGTATTTTCCACCATTACAGATGACCAACTGTGCCTGAACAATGGCATCTGCCCTCTTCTGGCGATTGAGTTTTGGATTGCGAGGATAAACCAAATCGACATTGCAGTAGTTTCCAAAGGTCATGTTCTTTGCCTCCACCTCTGTGCCATCAATATGCAGCATGGTATAGTTGCCCGATGCTCCTTGTGTCTGACCACGATTTACCGCAAAGACCACATCTTCGGGTTTGTCACCAAGTCCGATGAGACGAGTGCGAGTCAACCTCACCTTCATACCAAAAGGTGTGGATTCGCCTTCATCTGGAACACGAACAGCGGCATCGTCAGGACTGTCAACCCAATACACTCCAGGCTGGATAAGGATGTCGGTCCAGAGAGTGTCGGAAGCGAAGCGTTCTGCCTTGCGGAGTACCTTACGAATATCATCGCCTTGGCGAACCATTATCTTATGACTCTTCTGTGCATTGACTGCAAGAATAGCAAGTGAGATTAAAACAAATGACAGTAATCTTTTCATGTGTTGAGGTTTGTAATATGTAATGCACATTTTATGTGATTTATGTGACAAAGATAAGTCTAATTCATTAAATATACAAGCATTCCTAATCATTAAGCATAAATCATGGTTCATTTTCGAGATAAAATCCTTATCTTTGAGAAAAATTAAACATCAAACCTCATAACAGTCATGAAACAATTACTTTTACTCCTCTCCCTCCTCATTACCCTACCACTCTCTGCACAGCAGTCGGTAGTATATGGATATTGCAACAAACAGCCAATCCAAAATGCTGGTAACGCAGGTGCATCACCACTTACTTGTGCCATCTATGTACCAGCAGAAGACATAGCACCATACAAAGGCAATAAAATCACAAAGATTGAAGTGGCACTCGCTGGTCCTGCCACCAACTTTGCACCTTTTATATCTACAGGCACTAAGAACCTCATTAATGCAAATACTACTACAGGCACTAAGGGTTGGAACACCATAACTCTCCCAGAACCATACATCATCGGCTCGGAAGGACTCTATGTGGGTTATCAGAGTCAGGGGAACCAAGTTGTCGGACTGTCAGATATAGAAAATGACAATGGTTGCATGATAATCAATAGCCGTGGCAAATGGGACAACTATGCCGTCAACGGTTGGCCAGCACTCTGTGTTCGTTTCACCATCGAAGGCAATAACCTCCCTACTACCATCAAGATGCCTTCCGTCACTCCAATCGAAACACTCTGCGACCAAACTCAAATAACAAAAATCGAAATCCAGAACCTTACCGACCAAGATATTCGCTCCCTGTCATACGAGTACTGGATAGACGACTACTGTGCATATAGCGGCAATTACAACGGCTCATTCCTTCAGAGCGACATCACCTCCGTCTCTGCCGTAATCAAGATTCCACTTCAGTACGAAGGCGACAGAGAAGGCAGATTTGTCATCACAAAGATTAATGGCGAAGCAGTAAGTGGCAACAATTATCAGAGTACCGTACCACTCCTCGCAGTTTCTTCATCCAACGCCTTTCCACGAAAGATAGTCTTCGAGGAAGGTACAGGCACATGGTGCCCTTGGTGTGTGAGAGGTATAATAGGCATGAAGGAAGCAGTCCAACTCTACCCAGACAACTTCATCGGCATTGCCCTGCACAGCGGCGATGAAATGGACAACCACGACAACTACCAATCACTCATCAATGAGCGTTTCTACTCCTTCCCTTCATGTATCGTCAATCGTTTGCCGGACATCGTCATCGACCCTTCGACATATTATTTCAAGGAGATGATAAACATGTATAAGAACAGCGCACATGCTCGTATTTCAAGCACCATGTATGCTGCCGATGCCGACACTACATCAATCATGATAAATACCGAGACAGAATTTGCTTACGACACTCAATACGAGTATCGCATAGCATACGCTATTGTCGAAAACCATGTGGGACCATATATCCAGAAGAATGCCTATGCAGGTGGAGGTAACGGCACAATGGGCGGATTCGAGAATGAGCCATCTTATGTGTCTCTCTATTACAACGATGTGGCACGAGGCATCTACCCTTCACTCAACGGACAGGCTGGAAGCATACCATTCGGGGCAAAGGCACACACTCCTAATGCCAACAGTTATACCCTCCAACTTCCATCCAACATAACAAACAAGTCCAACATTGAGGTCATTGCGATGATTATCGACCAGCGCTCTGGAATCATTCTCAATGCCGACCGATGCACATATTCCGATTCTACACCTATCGACATCATCGAACTCAACCATTCTGCCTCACAGCCTCAGTCTATCTATTCCCTCAGCGGCACTCCACAGCACTCACTTCAGCGAGGCATCAATATCATTCGTGACAGCGAAGGCAAGGTAAAGAAGGTATTCTCCACAAGACGATAAAAACAGAGGATTATGAATAATGTTGACATAGCACTTCAGATTGCATCAAAAGCACATGCAGGACAAGTGGACCGCGATGGTGAACCATACATCTTGCATCCCATCACAGTGGGACTGATGGGAAAGACCGACGAGGAGCGTAGTGCAGGATTTCTGCACGATGTGATGGAGGATTGCGGTTACACAGCTGATGACTTGCTGGAGGCTGGTATTCACGAATCGGTGGTAAATGCTCTGCTCCTCCTTACCCACGAGAAGGGAACAGACTACTTTGAATATGTTCAGCGAGTGATTGATTCGAAGAATCCTATTGCTCTGCAGGTGAAGTACAACGACTTGAAACACAACTTCCAACGTGGCAAGGCTTATCCCGACCTTCAGAAGAAGCACGGCAAAGCATTGCAGATGGTGGTACCTGCTATTGAGGCAATGAATCGTGTCAGTCTGTATGACTTGGAGGAGGCGAAGCAGAAAGGACTTGCCGTTGCGGTCTTTGCTGCTGGTTGCTTCTGGGGAGTGCAGCATTATATGAACAAGAAGGCTGGTGTGGTTCGCACTCTTGCTGGTTACACTGGTGGAGAGGAGGACAACCCTACTTATGAGGATGTTCGCACTCACAAGACTCATCACCTCGAAGCCGTACTTGTGGAGTACCGTCCTGAGGAGGTGACATACGAGGAACTGTGCAAACTGTTCTTCGAGATTCACGACCCAGCACAAACCGACGGACAAGGTCCTGACAAGGGTGAGCAGTACAGAAGTGGCGTGTTCTATGCTGATGGAGAACAACTCCAGACTACAAACCGCCTTGTTTCCATTCTTCGTGAGAAAGGCAACGAAGTGAACACCATAATCCGCCCTCTCAGCAAGTATTGGATAGCGGAGGAATATCATCAGAACTACTACGACAATACGGGTGGCAACCCTTACTGCCACATTAGGATAAAGAAGTTTTAATACACACATACGGAAGAATGAAGCAATATAAGGACCTTTTCATCGACTTCGATGACACGCTTTACGACACTCATGGCAACGCAGTTATTGCCTTGCGCGAACTGTTTGAACACTACGGATGGGCTAAGTATTTTGATGACGCAAATGTGTTTTACGATAAATATTGGGAAACAAATGTCATTCTCTGGTCGCAGTATGCAAAGGGTGAGATAGAACGCGAATATCTCATCATTGAGCGATTCCGCAGCCCACTTAGTTTGGGAAAGGGACTGGAGCCAAGTGTGGAGTACTGTCTTGAGGTGAGCAACACGTTTCTTGGTCTGTGTTCGGTGAAGCCTGGTGTGGTTGAAGGTGCTCATGAACTCGTTAAGTACCTGAAGGACAAAGGATACAGAATGCACATCTGCAGCAATGGATTTCACGAGGTGCAATACAAGAAGTTGAAGGCTTGTGGATTGTTCCCATACTTCGACAGCATTATTCTGAGTGAAGATGCGGGGGCAAACAAACCTTCGCTGCAGTTCTTTGACTATGCCTTCAAACAAACAGGAGCAGAGGCTGAAAGCACATTGATGATTGGCGACAACTTCTTCACCGACATCAAGGGTGCAATGGCAGCAGGACTCGATGTGATGTTCTTCAATCAGCATCCAGAAAACTTCGAGGCACCAGAGAAGGTGAACTTTGAGGTCAACAAGTTGAGCGAGATAACGAACATATTATAATAAGGAATGGGCATAGAAGATAAAATCCGAAAACAATTCAACAAGGGATGTGTCGATTACGGACTGCTTGAGGACGGAGACCGCATACTCATTGCGCTGTCGGGAGGTAAGGACTCACTTGAACTTACAAGACTGATGGCGGCAAGGGCTCGGATTTTTCGCCCCAAGATTGAGGTGGAGGCAGCCCATGTCATCATGGACAACATTCCTTATGAGACGGACCGCACCTATCTTGAAGAGTTCTGTCAAGAGCAAGGAGTGAGGTTTCACCTTCTTCATTCCCGCTTTGATGAATCAACAGATGAGCGCAAGACCAAGTGCTTCCTCTGTGCCTGGAACAGAAGAAAGACTCTGTTTGAATATGCAGAACAGAACGGATTCAACAAGATTGCACTTGGGCATCACATGGATGACATTCTCACCACCCTACTTATGAACATGTCGTTCGAGGGAAGTTTTCACACTATGCCTCCAATGCTGAAGATGGAGCATTACAAACTGAGCATCATCCGCCCTATGTGTTTGGTACACGAACCGCTGATAAAGCAGGTGGCAGAGGAATTGAATTTCCAAAAACTCAAGGCAAAATGCCCTTACGAAGAGGTCACACAACGTGCCGCAATGGCTGATGTTTTCCACAATCTTGAGGCACTAAACCCCGAAATAAGATACAATATGTGGCAATCAATGACGAATATTAAGCCCGAGCAATTGCCAAATAAAAAAATTTAACTACATTTGCACGCTAAATTTTAACTTTTAATTTTAAACTTTTAATTCTTTTGAACAGATACTTAAGAACAAGTAAAACGAACACTATACATCACAATGAAAAAGAACCTTGAAACAATCTGCATTCACGGCGGATGGAAACCAACTAAGGGTGAGCCACAGCAGCTCCCAATATATCAATCAACAACATTCAAATACGATACAAGCGACCAGATGGCTCGTCTCTTCGACTTGAAGGATGAGGGATATTTCTACACTCGACTCGCCAACCCAACCAACGATGCAGTAGCAAAGAAGATTGCTGCACTCGAAGGTGGTGTGGGTGCTGTGCTCACAAGCTCTGGTCAGGCTGCCAACTTCTACGCAGTTTTCAATATCTGTGAGGCTGGCGACCACTTCATCACAAGCAACACCATCTATGGTGGCACATACAACCTCTTCGGCGTGACCATGAAGAAGCTCGGCATCGAGTGTACCTTCGTTGATCCAGAATGGGATGATGAGCGCATCGAGAAGGAGTTCCGTCCAAACACAAAGTGTTTCTTTGGCGAGACAATCTCTAATCCTGGCGGTAATGTGTTCGACATCGAACGCTTCGCCAAGATGGCACATAAGCATGGTGTACCACTCATCGTGGACAACACCTTCGCCACTCCTATCAACTGTCGTCCATTTGAATGGGGATGCGACATCGTGACACACTCCACTACAAAGTACATGGATGGTCACGCCTCTCAGGTTGGTGGTTGTGTGGTTGACTCAGGCAACTTCGACTGGAAGGCTTACGGTGATAAGTTCCACGGACTCACCACTCCAGATGAGTCTTACCACGGCATAACATACTCAGAGTCTTTCGGCAAGATGGCATATTGCACCAAGCTCGTGTCGCAGCTTATGCGTGACCTTGGTTCAATTCCAGCACCACAGAACTCATTCCTCCTCAATCTCGGACTCGAAACTCTCGCTCTTCGTATGAAGCAGCACTGCTCTAATGCACAGAAAGTTGCAGAGTGGTTGGAGAAGAACGAAAAGGTGGGATGGGTGAACTACTGCGGTCTTCCATCAAACAAGTACTATGCACTCGGACAGAAGTACATGCCAAACGGCAGTTGTGGTGTCATCGCATTCGGACTCAAGGGTAGTCGTGAGGAAGCCATCAAGTTCATGGACAATCTCGACTTCATCTCTATCGTAACCCATGTTGCCGATGCTCGCACTTGTGTGCTTCATCCTGCAAGCCACACACACCGCCAGATGAGCGAAGAGCAGTTGCGCGAAGCAGGTGTTGCTCCTGACCTTGTTCGTCTTTCTGTTGGTATCGAGAATGCAGAGGACATCATTGCAGACCTCGAACAGGCAATGGCTAAGATGTAAATGAGCAACAAACTCAGAAACATATTTTTTGCAATCGGGCTGATAGCAATCGTTGTGATGTGCTTCACATTTGAGGTTTCGTTCCGAGACCTTTGGATGTACATCCGGGCGGCTGGCTATTGGCTCGTTGCCATTCTATTCCTATGGGGCGGACTCTACATGATGAACGCCTGGACATGGAAAGTGATACTGAAGGGCAGTGGACCATGCACCGTCAGTTACTGGAAACTTCTCAAACTGACCATTACAGGATTTGCCCTCAACTATGCCACTCCAGTCGGACTGCTTGGAGGCGAACCATACAAGATTATGGAACTGAGTCCTTATGTGGGAACACAGAGAGCAACCTCCTCCGTCGTGCTTTTTGCTATGATGCACATCTTTGCCCACTTCTGCTTTTGGGCAACAGCAATCGTTACATATATAATAATGTGGCTGATGGGCATTCTTCCTATGGATGTGCTGATGGGAGTATTGCTCTTCCTCATGTCCCTCTTCTGCATGGGCGGTCTCTACCTTTTCTGCAAAGGCTACAAGAAGGGTATGGTCGTGAAACTCATAAACATGGTGAACCATATTCCTGGATTGAAGAACTGGGCAACCCGATTTGCCCGAGACCACGAAGAGGACCTCCGAAAGATTGACACCCAGATCAGCGAACTGCACAGTCAGAATGTACGCAGTTTCTATGGCAGCTTTGCCCTCGAATTCATTGGTCGAATGTTGCAGTCATTCGAGATAGTCTTCATCATCTTCATCTGCACACCTTCACTGACATCCAACTTCTCCACCCTACTATCTGCCACACCTCTCTCCTTCCTCCACTCATTCCTCATCCTCGCCTTCACCAGTCTTTTCGCCAATCTCCTCTTCTTCCTCCCCCTCCAGCTCGGAGGCCGTGAAGGCGGATTTGCCATGTCCACCGCCCAGATGGGAATGACCAACGAGATGGGCCTCTTCATCTCCATCCTCTGCCGAGTCCGCGAACTCTTCTGGACCGCCATCGGTCTCCTCCTCATGAAGGTAGGGAACAAGTAATACACCAATAAATGACATTTATGTAATGCACACACACCAGTATGTTTTACTGCTTTACAGACACTTTCCTTGACATGGTGCTGCCATCACTATAAACTATATGTTGTATGACAATATTCTCCGTTTCTATATTAGAAATTCTTTGACCTTTGAGATTGTAATATACAATATCCACAACTTGCCTGATACTTATATCCTGAATGATATCATTATTAATATTCTGATTAGATTTTGATTCTATTATATCTGTCGAAGCACAGATGCTGTTGGTATTGCATATTGTTGGTCTTTCAAACAAAGCCAGAGAAGTACCACCATCTGGGTAGCGACCAAAAGTGTGCCATCGTGGCTGAGCCATATAACGGAGGCTATCAGTCCACGACTCGTCATCTGCCATGATGCATACATATGCACTGTCAGCATTCTCCAATTTGAATGAAGTATGTAGCTGAAAAGTTGAGGACTTACCATCACACCATACTATTTTGTAGCCGTGAGCAGGAATAGTTGTATCTGCACCATTTGAAACGATTTGGTACTTTTGTTTATTCTTAATGTTATCCGAAATATAGATGCCGTTCAAATCAAAATCATTATCTGTCATATTGTAAAGCTCTATCCAATCTGCCTTCTTACCACAATCGTTGATGTAAATATCATTGGATGAACTTATCTCATTTATTCGTATTGGTGGGCAAACATTGTTTTTATCCATTTCATAGGTTGCTGTTATCTCAAGTTGCCTCATTTTTTGCTTCTCACCAAGGATGAAGATGGAATCTGTACAAACAAACTTATCGTTTGCTTTCCACCCAACAAACCTATAGCCTTCTGGAGCTAAAGATGTCAATTCGACAGGATCAAAGAGATAACCATTGAACTTCCCGCTTGGTATCTCCTGACCATTAAGCAGTAACTTCGCATTCGGTATGTTGGAACTTAGCCTTACATTATATTCATTATGCAAACCGAATGCTTCTATAAGACTTTTCTTTAGAGCGGGTCTTCGTACTTCAGCATCAGCAATGCAGTTGTAGATTTCTTCTGTCCTTTCAATTGCATTCATTCCCTCATATTGTAAAGCCTTTGTCACCCTCTCATTCATCGCCATAAGAATAGGTTTGCAACGCTTTGGGTCGAAGACGCTGCCATTCATAAGGCAATAAGCATCAATGAACTGCTTGCGGAAAGGTGCATATTTCAACATATTGCAGAAGCGCTTGGGAAGCGAGCCTGTACCTTTGCGCATAACTTGCAGAATCATGTCCGTATCTCCAAAACCTCCATCAAGGTCATGAAGAACGATATGGAACTTACCGTTGTCATCCTTTGCCCTAAAGCCTTTTAGGTTCTTGAAGCCGCCACGAAGCCAGTCAAGATTTCCCATATAAATCTCCGCTGCCATGTAGTTACAATATTCGTCAATATCCACAAGGTTGCATATCTGATTCCATATTGTCGTGTCAGTAGGATTATTTGCCAATCTGACACTGAGGTTATACCATTCATTAAGTTTCTGTTGGTCACCAGCCTTAATGATAATATCGCCTTCCCACTGATCCATTTCGTCAATATCAATCCCATAATTACTGAAGGCAAACTGTTTGTTGCTTTCTTCACGCAGGTTCAACATACCGAGATACTTCCCGTTGAAGAATATATGTGAAGGCTGATATGCCTGACAGTCAACATACAAGCCACTTGTACGGATTAGTTCTTGATAAAACGGATCTTTTAGGCGATAGTATCTATCTTGTCCACCATTTCTTACCAGAAAGTTTTTAATCTTCACGAATGGTTTACTGTCGAATATACTATATGCAAAATAGTTTTCTCCTTCAAAGACCTTGCTGGATTTCAGTTTGAACGACGGCTTGTATTCCCAATCGTCTTGAAATCCTGTGTTGAAACGAGTCCATCCTCCGAATATCGACATTGCAGCTTCTTGATTGATACATTCTAAATAATTGCCGTTTTCGTCTGGCACAAAGTATTCTACATTTACAGGGCGTTCCCAATCCATATTTATGTTCGCCTTTGTGCCAGAGTTATTGGCCGTTATTCCGTTTTTACCTCGTACATAGATACCTATCATGTCATCAAACCAATGGTCTGGATTGGTACTGACATTAAGAACAGGCAGATAGTAATCCTTGTCGCTTTTGATAAATGTGCGTGTAACAATGGGGCTGTTCAACATGCCTTCTTTCGCAAGAATGAAGCGATATATAGTCGTGGCACTTCCTTGGAACCTTCCGTTTGAACTTTTCTTTGAAATATAGGGAATGGGGGTAGAGCCGTCAGTCGTATAGTACAATGAAGCTCCATCTGGAATATGAACATTGAATGCGAAGGAGTCCGCAAACACGCCTCCCTGACTACTTATAAGCGGAGCTTCTACTCGTCCACCTGCAATAGGACTTTTATCGTTTGTGATACCAGGTGTAGGCACCGATGTCCATTCCCATAACACCTCTCCATCTTTACATCTAAAATACGAACTCCTTGCTATGGCTTTTGGGTATTCCACTTTGTCAAGTAGTTCACCATGTGCTGACAACAATTCAATGATACCGCCATCTGCATCCAACTTAAACGGTATTTGAGTACCAGCTTTAGGTCCAAAGTTACCATCTTTACTGTTATGGTCAAACCATAAAACGGCATATCCCATTGGGTCCACATTTCCATGACTATAGGAAAGCTTATGTTGTTCGATGACTCCTTCGGAATCCGTATGCCTAACACAAACATTACTTAGTGCAATAGAATTAGATGTAGGATTGTAAAGTTCAACCCACCCACCATAATTATACGATGGGTCAAGGTGCATGTCAATATTTGCAACGCATACCTCATTAATCAGCAAACAACTGTTATTTTGCTGGCTATGTATTGGGGTAAACATTGCAAATATTAATAATAGTGAAAAGAACGCTCTCATCTTATTTCACAAGTATTTTCTTTCCTTGCTGAATGTATATTCCTCTTGTTGGTCTTGAAATAAGTCTGCGTCCTTGCAGATTATGGATAGATGATTTCTCTATTTCCGAGGATACATTATGAATGGAATTAGGTTCTGTAGTGGGAAGTTCTGCGTAAATGTCTATCAGATAACTATCTATTGGTTTAGGCAATCCACGGAATACGATTACATCTTTGTACAAGAATATATCCCCCGTATATTCTGCATAAGGTTCAAATTCCCAAGTATATAATGTTTTAATTATATCGCCTTCACGATAAAAACACCTGTAATCACGGCGAGCATACGTATAGCTAATGTCTTCAACTGTTAACGTACTGTCGCTGTATGTTTCCTCGTGACTACAAAATTCGGATGCATTATATCGAGACTCCCTCCATCCTGTGTCATGTCCGAAAAGAGGATCTGCACTAAACTCACGAGCTATATACTCTCCACAGTCGTATTCCATCCATAATGCCTGAGAAAGTTTCATTTCATCCATACTTTTAATCATAAAGTGGTTGGTGAAAGAACCGAAATTCTCAAGCCATTGGTCAGTCCACTTTCCGTCAACAGAACGCACTTTCAGAAGTTTGTACTGCTCTGCATCGCACGATTCCATAGGAGGTGAGATACGTATAAAGGTGTCCTTCACCTCTTCCACCTTCCACTCCATACCATTGTATGTGGTAAAGCGTTCTCCGACGGAAAGTCCGAAGTCGAATGCCAAACGCTCCTCATCCTTATTATAATCATAGATGTATATCTTCTTGTCGTGCATCCTGTAGCCATACTGTGTCTTTACAGGATTGTAGGGTTCTTTGCGAAAACGAAAACCATCATCATAGATTCTCTTGTAATCTATTCCGTTAGTTCCCTTTTCATTCAAACTGTGATATTCACAAACAACAGGTTTTTCCTGCTCGTTTTCCATTGTAGCCAACGCCCAGTAGTGTTGTGCATCTACGTTATTGGACCCAACAAAAAGTAGCATCAAGATGAATGCTTTTGATAAAATTCTTCTCATACATGTGTAGTTTTTAATGTTAAACAAATAAAGAAATTTGATGCAAAAGTAATCTCTTTGTCAACATAAAACAATACCTCAACTACAGATGTAAATGCCCATTTGGCTTGTAATGTGTGTATCAAGTTGGCTATCAGAGCATAAAGCAGTATTTGAAGTATATCATAGAGAAAGTACGTTTGCCAGAGATAACCTTCTCAATTTAGATATACATTTGCATTGCTATTATCATATTGATTTTTAGATATGTACATTGTTTTGAAAGATATACAATGATATACATACAACATGCAAGTGTCCCGTTTTCGATATCTTTTTCGTATCTTTGCAGAAGAATTTGTCCATAGCGACAAGCCGTATAAATTAAATTCACTTCATCTGATGGTAAAACGATTTTTGTCATACCTTTATGTATGTGTTTTGCTGGCATCATGTACAGACAATAGCATTCTTGGTTTTCACGATACAGATTCCACTGCAGTTGTCAGATCATATCTTGAAAGAGTCTCTCTGGTAAAAGAAGAGAACAATGACTCTGCATTGGCTCTGTTGCTGAGCGCAGTTGACTATTGCAGTGGGTGTGAGCCACAACTTAGATACGACACATACAAGTACATCTCGGAAATGTATGAGAAAAAGAATCTCTATGAGCCACAGCAGAAATTCC
>CALBJW010000107.1 GCA_937893145.1 uncultured Prevotellaceae bacterium
CCGTGTTGAAGGCGGCTGACATCTCGGCTACGGTTCTATAGTCTATGTTTACACTATAGTACTGTGCCTTGACACTCACAGGGAATGCCAAGGTACAGAGAAGTAATATGAGAATAATCTGGTAGCGTGCCACTTTAAGTTGTTGTGTTTAAGTGAATAAAGTTGGTTGTACAAACATTATCGCGAGCTTGTTGGTAAGGCGAGGAGGGTTCATACGGACAAGGTTGTGGATGAATACACGACCGCGCTCTGTCCATACGAGATAAGGATGGAAGACCTTCAGGTTGCCATTCTCATCTACCTTCTCGGCTGTACGGTTCTTTGCCAATCCCATACGAGCAAAATCTGCATAGAGATTGTACTGACCAGACTGTGGGAACTGAATTTTCTGCTCACAGAGATACTTGTTAAGCTCAACGGCAGTCAAGCCAAGTTCCTTAGCGATTGCTGTTGTGGTGTAACACTGGTTGCACATTACCACCTTTTCAAGATGGTTGGCTTTTACCGTCAGCTCCTGGTTCTCTCCCTGAAGCTTTTTGATAGTTGCTTCTGCAATAAGAACAGCACGAGCCATAATCGACTCTGGGGTGTCTTCTGGTTTGACAGCCATATAACCGCCATTCTTACGGATGGCTGGAAGAACTTCTGAGGTTACCCAATGCTTAAACTCTTTCGCTTGTGGTAATTTTGATGAAAGGATAAGCGAGTATAGACCAGATTCGTTGATTAAAACACCCTGGCTTACATAGTTAGAACCAGTGTCGCGAATTGCGACGGTGGTTTTGTCCTCTTCTTCAACATGCTTAGATAACGCATCACGAGTATTTTTGTAACCCAATGCAGTTGCAATGTCTTTTCCAACAAAACCTACCTGACCATTCTCCATAGTCATTGTGCGAACCTCACCAAAGGCAGGGTTCTTGAAAATTGTCATTTGATTTTCCATTTCCCTACTTTTCTGGTTGGTGATTCTCGTTAATAGCATTCTTAACAGCTTCGATGAATATCTTTGCTGCTGTAACAGCTCGCTCTGCGCGAGTCTCTTCACAAGTAGTCAGACGGCACTGGCGGAAGAACTCTTCCTTGGCAATCTCGTAGAAACGATCATCCCAATTTGGAACAGATGTAACTTCTTTTTCCTGTGGAAGGTTTACGTTCAACTCCAAATTGATTGTAGGAGTCTCATAATCTTCATCATCCTCCTCAATATCTTCTATTGTTTCATGATGACCGAAGATACAAACTGGCTTCATTGGAACCAATTTGTTTCTGCTTGCGACGAAATTCATCAGATCGTCCATATTGGTGAACTCTGGAGGGAACTTTGTTTTGCAGCTCTCATATTCATTGAGCTCGTCTGGTGTCATGCCTAATCTGAGACCGGACTCTGCGAGTGCGTTCTCTATGACCTTGATAGTAGCTTCGCCTATCTTTGAGATAGAACGAAGATCCTTCTTGGTCTGAAGACATAACTGACCAATACAATCTATGTAGTTCTTAGACAACAGATTGCAGACGCGCTCCGTTTCGGAAGCATTGGTGAATGCTATCTGACGGATGTCGCCTTGGAGGTTAAGTCGTTGTTTCATTTGAATTTGGATGTTTTAGGTTTGAGATTCAAAACGTGGCCAGTCTGATTTACCTTCTGAGCAAATGGCAGTGATTTCTCTATGCCTGACAAATCCCAATCTCGGCAGTATGCCTCGATAGCTTGCTGATGGTTACACTTCAATTCTCTCTTGTAGAGTTTCAAAGCTTCCTTCTCAGCTCGCTCGGTGGTATATGTCATATAGCACTCGTGAGGTTCCTCAACACCGAAGACAGCTCCAACAGTTCCACGTCTTATAAAGACTTCACGGAAGAAAGAGCGTCCTTCCTTGTTTTCCAGACGGTTAATCGTGAAGATCTTCTTGCAATCCACATCAGTAAGACCAAGAATAGCCTTGATTTCATCGAATCGCTCACGGAACTTGCTCTGATCGAGTAGCATCACAACATCTGAGTTGTTGATGATGGCTTCCTTGACGATTGGAGAACCGACAATATCCTGGATTTCCTGTGTTACCACTCCGACGGATGCCCAGAACTTACGTGCAGTCTTGTAGAGATACTTGATATACTCTGCCATCATAGGTGAAGCGATGGCTTTCCATGCCTCTTCGATTACAAGAACCTTACGATTCTTCTTGATTCGCATCTTCTGGATGAATACGTCCATGATGATGAGTGTAACCAAAGGGAACAGGAGAGGGTCATCCTTAATAGAGTCAATCTCGAAGACTATGAAGGTTTCATCAAAGAGTTTCGTGTCAAGATTCTCATTAAGAGTGAGTTCATGACTTCCTCCTTTGTAGAAGTCCTTCAGCAGATAGTTATAGGCTGCCATGTCAATGCCACTCAGTCCGTTTTCCTTGATAATCTCTGGAATACGTTCTGTGCTGTACACATAGAAGGTATTGAACGAGAGGTTATCAATGGTCTTCTTGACAAAGTAGGCATCAAAGTATTCTGTGATGACCTGCTCAATCAGTCGGTCTTCCGTCTTGGTGACAACGCCTTGTGTTCCTTTCCATATAAGCATGATAAGGTTTTTCAGGAAGCCTGTCTTCTCGATATTCAACTCCTCACGCTTGATGGCAAACGGATTCATAGTGATTGGATGTTCATCGGTATAGCTGATGTACTTACCGCCGACATACTCACAGAGTCCTTCGTATGAGTTACCTGTATCGACCATGACAACATCGGTGTTCTGCTCCCACATCTGACGGACTACGCTGTTCATGTGGAAGGATTTGCCTGATCCAGAAGGTCCGAGGCAGAAGAAGTTGGAGTTATCAGTAATCTTGTTCTTACCTTCCTTACCGCTGATGTCAATGGCTACAGGGACACCTTGTCTATCTGTATAATAGATTTTGAGAGGTGTTTCCTCACTGTGCTGTATGTGCTCCTTGTACATAAGACAAGCTGCTGCATCGCTGAGAGTCAGGAACCTGTCGTAGTCTTGGTTCATGCTGTAACAGTTGCCAGGGAATGAGTTGACAAAGAGCTCCAGCTGATTATAAGCACGCTTGCTTATATGGATGCCGAGTCTGCCAAAGGCATTCTCCAGATGGTTGGTACACTTCTGAATGTCAGAGTCTATAGGCACACCTACTATAAGATTATAGTGGGTATAAACGAGCTGCTTGTTCTCACGAGCAATAACGTCCTGTACCTGCTTGATGTCTTCCACGGCAATCAGGTTGCTTGGATTAGGCATACTGGCATGGCGGTTCTTCTTCTTGTCAAGCAGAGAAAGCTCTCGCTTCTGGTTTGGCATGAAGAGCATCTGATTAAAGACAACGACTTCTGCCGTAGGTATGCTGTCAACGAGTGACACCAAATCTACAGGCATAGACACATTGTTTACCTCAATGTTGGTGAATGGACGGACAATAGAAGGGGTATTGATACAGTCAACATCTACAAGGCTGTAAATCTTGCAGCGTCTGTCACCCATTGAGATTGATTCGTCATCTACCTTGAAATTGGTCATCGAGACGGTCTTATCAGTGAAGTTCATTGAGAAGAAGCGGTCAACATACTCCTTGGCATCATTGCCACCAAGGTAAGTTGACTCTACACCGCTGTCCTTCAACTGGTCTTTGACTTTTCGTATCTTGACAAGGAACTCACGCCATTTCTTGCTGTCAAAGGAGAAGAGACGGCTCTTCTTGTTCTCCTGAGTGATAATCAGATAGGTCTGACAGTCCGTATAGGTTCTGCCAGTGAAGTATCGGAAGTATGACTCAGAAAGGAACTCGTGGTTGTCGTTTGTCTCATCCTTGAATTTCTTGCGAACGAAAACGTCTTGCTTGTGAATTGCGTAACCTTCTCCAAGCGTCTGGACAAGGGATGTCAACAGATGGGTGAACTCATAGTAGTTGTCGATATTAGCAGAGTATTTCTGCACTGGATTCTCTATCTTCAGGACAGCAGAGTATTCTCCCGTCTTGGTATAGAGTATGCCAATGCCATCCACATCCTCAACGGAGAAGTAGATGTCCTGGAATATCTTCTTGCGCTTACCGCCAGTACCGAAAGCATAGACGGAGATTGCCATGCCGGTGAGTATAGCCACAAATGTTAGTATTACGTATAGTATCATTTGAAATGCTTTTTACAATAGTCTGCAAGCTGTTCATTCAGGTGACCCAACCACGGATCGAGGTAATTATCAAGGTCGAAGACTACAACATTGCCAACAGACGAAGTGAGTGTAGTCTGAAAATCAGCAGTAATCTTCTCCAGCATGGAGTCAAGAACCACATTGTTACGTGGATATTTCATGATGGACTCTGCAACTTCTTCAAACTCTGGAGATATAGGTATAGAGCAATAGAAGATTTCATCATCATTCTCATAGAAGAACGAGACTTTCAGATACATATCTCCTTGCTCTTTGATGAAGCAAAGCTCTATATCGTAGTTGTCTGGCAGTGTCACATAGTCCTTTCGTGAACATGAGAATGTTTCACAAATCATTATTTTCATACAATAGGCTCATATAAAGATAGGCTCATCCTAACGCGAGGGTGAGCCTACCGATTACACATTATTCAGATTTCAACACACTTGCTCATTGTTTACGTTTGAATTTTGTTGTTTACATTCTATGCGAACAGGAATAGATGAATACTCCGTGATCCTCCTTCTTGGTATGCAGTCCTTTCTTCTGTTTAAGGAAGATAAGAACTGCACCAGTAGAGAGGGAAACAGCAAGAACTATCAGACCTGCCACAAACCCAAGTATGCAGTACACGATGATGAAACCGAGGATGGCTCCACCTACCGCACAAGCCGCCCAGGTGATATAACGTCCCTGTATGCCCATGAACTCCAGAGGCTTCTGCAAGCCCTTGAAAATTGGGTAGCTAACGTACTGACTGTCTTTAAGTTCTGCTGCCATAGAGTATTACTATTCTTTGTTCGTTTAGAGACCGAAGAAGAGAGGGAGAGCCTGAGCTGCAGCCACGAGGAAGATACATGCGCCAACGACCATCATGATCTTCTTCTTGACATCCTGCTCCTCGTTGTTCATAGCGATGTAAACTGAGATAGCACCAACTACGGCTACCACACCAGCGATTGCGTAGCAAAGCTTAACGACATAAGGAACGTACTTTGCAATCTCCTCAGTAACTGTTGAGAGTGCATTGGTTCCGGCTGTGTAGTCGCCAGCTGCGTTCTGTGCAAAAGTGGCAAGGCTACCGCAAAGGAGCATCATGGCGAGCATCTTAGCACGCTTTGCGCTGAAGAGGTTCTTTGCGAACATTTTTACCTTTTTCATTGTTTTGCTTTAATTGTTTTACAGATTGATTGTTTTACACACGATATTATCTCTCCTGCAGGGTTGAGATTTCTTTTGTTATCCTGAAATTGTTATCCTATACTATGTTGTAGCCAAAGAAGGCTGGGAAGAGTATGAAGGCTCCGATCATGAACAGACATGCGCCCACGAGCATCATGATACTCTTTGTGACATCTCCTTCGCCTGTGGTCATCTTGAAGTATATCTGTAATGCTCCGATGATGGCTACGATGGCTGCAATGGCGTATGCGAGATAAACGACATACAACATCATGGTGACGGTGTAGTCATGGGCATTCGCCAGAGCATCCGCTCCCCAGCTGTAATCCACGCCACCGCACTTTGCAGCTGAGGATAGTGGCTGGAGGAGCATGATGCCTAACATGGCAAAAGAAAGACGTAGATTGTTTTTACAGATGGTCGATAGCATTCTTTCTCTCGATTTTGCGTTGTTTATGCTTTTCGTTGAGATGACTCATGAACTTGTCTGGCATCATGCTGAGCTGTGCCATAGGATCAACTTGCTCCATGTGGTCGCCGTTCTCCTCGTTCAGTTCTTTACTTGTTGCCTTCTGCTCAGGTTCCTGTTCTGGCTCAGGCTCGTTGTTTTCTTCTGGGAAAACGATAGGTGGAATGTTGCCTGTTGGGTTGACTACTCGAAGACCGTCATCATCAACTTCTTCCGTGTAAGTCATCGTGCCTCCGTTTGGATCATCAGATTCCTCTACTACAACAGGGGCTTCCTCTGCAAACTCACTTACGTCGATGTTTTCCTCCTCAACCTTCTTGTCATCCTTCTTTGCGTGAAGGTCGATGGTAATCATTACCGTGAAGTAAACCACATATGCGAATGTGAGCACGAGGGCGAATATTACAAATGGTGTCATTTTAATGTCTGATATTTATGTGTTATCCTGTTTGAAAATCATACTCAAAAAGCGACTCGTTTTTGCTGTGCCGCTCCCGAAATCCGATGCAAAGGAACACATATTTTGCCGAATACAGAAAAATCGGTTGCTTCTGAGGGCTTGGCTTAACACAGTTTATAATAGAAGTATGATTATTTTGAAAATAACATACTATAACTATGTTTCATACTGCTATAAACGAAAAAAGGAGGCTCCCATTTCTGGAAACCTCCAACTTTGAAAAATGAACTGGCAGTGATAAGGCTATTGCTTATCGCTTTTGATTCATTATTCTGCCATTGACTACATCGTTTAAATCATTGTAGGATTTGTAACGTATAGATTCATCTATTGTATTGCATGGATATGTATTGATTATATGCTGAGTAGTTTTGACTCCTGCTGCATCGTTATCAAGGTAACAATGTATATAGTCGTATTCAGAAAGACAGGGAAGTAGTGCTTTTAGATTACTGACGGAGTTCAATACAATAAAATCACAGTCTTCTTCTATACATATCCCATAATCTATCTTCCATTTCTTCATTGTTGCGTATGTAAGCATATTGAAGAAACCTTCAAAAACACAGCAACGTTTGCTATGCCCATTGTCTGAATGAATAACAGAAATTGATTTTTTACCAATACTGCGCTTACTGAACTTGTTACGAGCCTCTATGCCTCCTTCGATGTTCTGGAATGAAATAGCATAGTAGTGTTTGCCATAGATACAATAATGCACTTCTTGACAATACTTTCTTGCAATATCGTAGTCAACTCGTCTTTCAAGTATATAGTCTCTCAGGTATGGATGAGAAAGGTTGCAGATAAGCTCGATGACCGTATTTGCATCTTTCTGCTTTTCATTGTTCTCTTTCTGAGAAGCAATCCATTTCTGCTTTTCTTCTTCTGTTTTGGCTTCGGCTTCATAATCCTTGGAGTATTTCAGCCCATTCTTCTTAATCTCAATTTCAAGTGCAGCCTTTGCCTCTTGATAGGTTGTACCAGGATTCATAGCCTGGTACAAGTTTATCAAGTCACCTCCTTTGTGCTCTCCGAAGTCATTCCATAAATTCTTTGCCGGATTAACACTGAATGATGGTGAGTTCTCATTTCTCAGCGGAGAAAGATAGTAGTATTCACCTTTTCTCACTAAGACAGGATTATATCCATTAGTTTCAAGGTATTGTCTGATGCTGACAGATTTGATTTCTTCTTTTGTCATATTTCATTAGGTACAAATACGCGCGTGTGTGCGTGAGAGTTTAGTATATATATACATGTTAAACTTAAACTTTTAAACCTATTTGCTGAATAGCACATCTGGATGATAATGATAGGCGTTCCTTTCACGAGTAACAAGACCTTTCTCCATGAAAAGCTGTAGCATCCTTTTGTTGGCATTAACACCTCGCTTGTAGCCTTCTTCTGTATATGCCTCTACAAGAGCTTTGTACATATCCTCGTATGTTTGGGGTGTTGATTTGGCAAAGAGTTTCTGAAGAACCTTCTTGTGTATATCCTCTGACAGTTCTTCAAGGTTTTTCTCTTTGGGCTTTACTATAGTAACATGGAAGCCTTTGTCAAGTACAGGTAAAGAGTTGTCGTCGATATGGAATGCCCATGAGCTAAACTCTTTGTCTCGCATGTGCATAGGTCTAACCTCACTGACCTTAGCATCCTGCTTATTCTTGCTTATGATAAGGACTGTTTCTGCTTTATTCTCCAACTCCGTACCAATGTGTCCTCTGGTGTTGTTGTCGTTCTTGTTCAGATGAAGAACACAATGGATATGGAGATTGTACTTACTTGTCCATGCCATAAGCATAGTCATGATGTCAGTGGATTCCTTCGCATTATTGATGTCATACATCAGATCACGTAAGCCATCAATGATTACAAGTCCGATGCCGTCATACTTCCTAAGAGCATAGTCAATGAGAGCAATGCGGAGGGCAGGAGTAAACTCACGAAGACCGAAGAGGCGTATGCGCTTATCTTCTTTTTTCAGACTGAGTCCTGCAAGCTTATATATACGCTCGATGACAGTATGACAATGGTATCTGCTCTGTTCTGTATCGAAATAAAGGATCATGCGTTTGCCTTCAGGAAGACTTGCACGGTAGTTCAAAACAGTCGAGTTGTTAACTGCTGCAGCTGCTATTGCGGTCAGATTGAACGTTTTCTTGCTTTTAGCCTTACCTGTTGATGCACTGAAATTGCCAAAGGTGGCGATAGTACAGTCATCAACCCATAGTATCTGAGGCGGCACTTCAGGTTTTTCCGATGCCCGGACTTCTCCCTGGGTTAGGTAACTTTCAAGCTCTTCATCATTGAAATCTGTCTTGTTAAGCATACCCATCTCCAGTGAGTTTATAAAGTCTTCGTCACCTTCATTTCTGGTTTTCTTGTTTCTTGCCATCGTACTTCTTATTTTTCTTGAACTTAAACCGACTTACTACAATTTCTGCCTTCTGGAGAAGAGTGGTAAGATACTGGTCTGAATAAACGCAATCATTGTTCTGGCTCATCTGTGTCATTATCTAGGGGATCATTATCTGCGACCTCAGATGATGGTCTGTTGGTCGGTTTTACTCGATTTCTTCTCATCCACTGCGCAAGTTCTGAAACATCAAAGAAGTTGTTCTTGCCATGTGGTTTATAAAATGGAACCTCACATTTGTGTGTCATCTTGTACAACTGCGACATTGATACTCCAAGATAATCTGCTGCTTCTTGTTGAGTTAACATCTCTTTTTTTACATACAGTAAAGACTCAATCTTTTTCAGACGAGGTTCCAACACTTTAGGATCCATCGTCTGCAGTGCTTGCAGATTCAGCTCTAACAACTCGACACGTTTTGATAATAGAGCCAGGTCGATATTCTTTGAACTCATAATTACTTGTTTGAAATTTGACAATAGGGGAGCTGCCCCCGAATTTGAACCGATTCGGCGGCAAAGTTACCCCTAATATGTATAAACCAACCCTAAATGCTATTGACACTTTCAAAGTGTCATGGGTATTGTTGTTTTATTTTCTTTCAGTTGGTTTACTTTCTTTACTTTTACTGCATTTCTTTGAGTTTTTTGATGAAACTTGCATATGGTTCCCCAAGAGGGTTTGGCAAGCTACTGACTATAGCTGAATAACGGCTTCTTATCGCACCAGCTTTTGAAGGTTTCATTGTTGAACAGGGTGTAAGGAGCTTATGGTCGGCAATTAGTTTCTGCCAATTATATCTTATCATCTTCTCTTTTGATAAGCTATAGAAGAAAGTGAGTACTGGCCTGAGCTGTTTGACATAGAGTGTATGATCCAGAGTACACATGAAGAATGCTTTGATAGTTTCTTCATCAACATCGTCCTCAAACAAATGTGCCTCATTAGCAAATTGCGTAATGAGGCGAATTTGGTCTTCATTGAACTGTGCAATGAAGGAAGGACGTTCGTTGACATGTTCTACATGGTTGAACTCGAAGATCATCTTCTTGAAGTCCTCCAATGTGAATGATGCTTTTGTGAAGTACTTGGCTACCAAGTCTTCTCTCTCTGTGAGTAGTTCATAAACATTAGAGAGATTACGAGTGTGTTCACGGATGACGTTGCTATCATCTGAGAAAACTGGTAGATGGAAACTGATGAAGTCATTGACAAAGCGTTGGAATAGCTTTTTGTCATTGATAACTTCTAACTGGTACTGCTCATAAGCAGCACAAAAAAGAGCCCAAAGTTCGTCCTTGGGCTGCTCAATCTCAGATTTTGTACATTGTGCCAGACAATGCTTACACAAAAAGAGAGAGCACGGATGACTGAGTTTTCCGTTTCATTTTTCTTTTTGTGATAATATAAATTAATAATAGGCCACTTCCAGCAATTAGGAGGTGACCGGTTTAACATGCTTGTTATTTGTTTTAGTGAAATTCACGATGCAAAGGTAATTTATATGTATGCAGTCTATCTGCACAACAAAAATAATTTATCGTAATTATGCTTTGTTGCCGTAAAATACAGAAAATGCCCATGCAAACGAGGTCTGCACAGGCATACAATTATGAGAAAAAAGTATTTAAGTTTATTTCTTGCGTCTTGTTCTCTTTCCTAGAGCAGAGTTGATTTCTTCCATGGTCAGCGGTGCTGTACTCTTGCGGCCAGTCTCTAACCATTTTATCAGTTCATCCTTAAAGAAGGTGATATTCTTACCTCTACGAACATGGGGAATGGAGTTTGATTGTACGAGATGGTACACGGTAGGTTTCTTTAGATTGACTATCTCACAAGCCTCGCTAATCGTCAAAGGTTCATGATCAGAATTATCTGGTTTGGTCTTGCGAATGTCTTCACGTAGATTTACCAGAGTTCTTTCCATTCTTTCGACTTTGGATAATACCGCATACATTACTTTCGGGAGATCATTGAAAGTAATTGCTTCAGAACTTATAGATTCATTTGCCATATATTGTAGTTTTAATTGTCGTTGTGAAATTCATATTTGTCTTCGTCAGGGACATCTATTTTTATCGTACATTTTCCTCTCGTTCTGAGAGTTCTTCGGATAGAATCCACTTCAAGGTCTTTCAATTCATTTGGAAAACAAACTTTGATGAACAAGGCTCTGTCTCGCCCTGACCATCCAAGGCGTTCACCTACATTCCAAATGTAGTGGCGCAAATCTAAGGTTGAGAGCTTACCATTTGTGCGTATTGGGACCAATTCTGCATTTGGAATCTCAAAGACCTTTATGTTCTGGCACAGTATATCCAAGTCTTCGTCTTTCACATAAGGACTAAAGACTTTATATGTATATCTGACTACTGCAGATACTATGTCAAGTTTCTTTTTCTTGACTTCCTGGTTGTATTTTTCACGGATGGCATCAGCATCACCAGCATCTACTAGATTGTTGCATATTTGCATTGGCTGGATGTTATTGTTTACAATAATGTCTGATGGGGCATTGTCCCTTAACAGACAAAGGAATAAGCTAACCATTATAGCAAACAGCAAATAATAAAGAATATTCAGCAAGGAGAAAACCTCATTGCCCATTGAGTTAGCTTCTTTCCAAAAGTTATCGAAAAGAAGTACTAACATGAGTGTGATTACATTCGAGAAAAGGAGAATATAGAAATTCTCTCTAACTTTTTTAGTCATATTTGCTAACATTTGTTATGAGTTTTGTGACTGCAAAGTTAGAGAGAATTTTAATAAATACTGCTATTTTTTGATACTTATGTGATTGTCTTTAAGTTTATTTATAATTCAGTATTTCAGCGTTTTACGCTTACTTTTTCTTTCTCTTTTTATCTTTCTTTTCATCCCTTATTTGGATGTTTTCTGAATCGGTCTCGTCTTTTCCTTTTTCTTCCTGTGTCGGTTTAACATCTGTTAACGTGATTTTCGTAGATGCCTCACGAGTTTTAGGATCAGCATGAGCAGTATATATCTGTGTTGTCGCAACACTTTTGTGATTCAAGAGTCTCTGAACGGTATAAATATCCGAGCCTAATTCCAAGAGTAGGGAAGCATAAGTATGTCGGAAACAATGGAAGGTGATGTGCTTCTTTATTCCACAGTCTTTGAGCCAGTCCTGCATTTCATTATAGGACATCTCCCTCTTGAATCCATCAAAGACAGAGTTAGAGGTCTGGTTTTCTGGTTCAAGGAGTTCATAAGCCTCGGTGCTTATTGGTACAATGGTCTGTCGCTTGGTCTTAACACAGATGAAGTCAAGGTATTTAGTACCATCTGCATAGTTTCGGATATTCTCCCACTTAAGGTTTAGAATATCACTGATACGCAGACCGCTGAGACATGAGAAGATGGCTGCTCTTCTTATTACAGGAATCTCACACTCGGATGCGCTGAGCATTCTTACTTCATCAAGGGAAAGACTATTCTTCGTGGTTTCCTTGCATGGGATGTTGTCAAGCATATCAGCGAGATTGTCTGTGATACGTCTGTCTTTATAGGCGACTTCCAAGACGTTCTTGAAGACATTCCAGTATGCGGAAGCAGTATTCTGGCTAATCTTCTTATCATGGATGGTACTGTCTGCATTCAGTAGGTACTCCATGAACTTCCTGCAGAAAGGCAGGTCTAACTCCTCAAATGTGCATTTGCCTTTTGTGAATATCTCAAAGTGCTTATAGGATGCCTCTCGCTTATCCTTGTTCCTGTCAATCTGGAACTTGAAATAGTCCAGGAAACTTTCCTTCATCTTGTCTGTGCGGAAGAAGTCATACTTCTCATCCATCACTTCAAGGAAAACCTTACAACGGATTCTTTCTGCTCTGGAAAGAATTGCCTCGTTGTATTCTTTCTGGATTTGATTCGTTGGATTCTTGTAGATATACAATCCAAGCGAATGGCGACGTCTGAGTTCCATCGTCTCTGGGTCTCTATAACCTGGATAAAACTCCAGAAAGAGCGATTGTGTGCCGTTTCGTCGGTCTCGGAAACGGAGGGTTACGGTTTTACAACACTGCATAGCGATATAATTTTTATTTGAATTTTTGGCTGCAAAGTTCTATATTGATATAATGCTGACACATGTCAACGAGAAGTAAATGACTTTAATTATCAACATTTTCCAAATTCATAGGGTCAAGGTTCCTTCTTTCCTTGATAATTCGGTCAAACTCTTCCTTCCTGAAGAACACGAATTGACCATTCTTGATTTTACTTACCCTATAGTGATTGACATAGTAGAATACCAAATCTTTGGTCAGATCGAATTTCTTCATTGCCTCCTGGACTGAATAATACCTATCCCTATCTTCAAAATAACCAGTCTTGATAATTTCAATATGCTGCTTTGAGTAATAGGTCTTACCATATTCTACCTTAGATGGAATCTTATGGCGACGAATAAAGGCTGCTGTAGCGTCTTTCGTCATCTTGTAGGTAGTTCTCATCTCTGCAGGAGTTATCCAATCAGTAATCTCTGCGTAATGATTCTTACGATTGTAGAGTTCATCGATACCTTTCTTCTCGTAGAAGTTGAAACGATTAAGCGAAATCTTAACAATCTTGTTTTCACGAGTAAGAGTCCAGACATGGCTTAAAGAGCATTTGAACATAGCAGCAACATCTTCTGCTGAGTAATATCCATCCGGGGTAGGAGGACATACGACTTCTTTTTCCTTTGGCTTCATGACTATCTTATCTGGTTCGTCAATTCGCTCGATTCGCTTTGCTCCTTCCAAACGCTGTTTTGCCACTTTATCAAAATCGGTACGGAATATCATTGTGAACTTACCACGCTTCTCTGTCTTGACTTCATAATTTTTGAGAGTGTACGATATTTGGTCTTTTGTGAAGCCATACTTCTCGGTAATCTCTTCATAGGTGTACCAGTCGGGATCAGGACCTGCTCCTTTACGCTTGAAGCTGTCGATGTGAATCTTTGAATAGTAAACGGACTTACCACGCTTCACTCTTGGAATCTTATGGTGACAGACAAATGTGATTACACCCTGTCGAGACATATTGTATATCTCCATGACTTCCTCCATGGTGTAGTAGTTGTCAAGGTCTATCTCTTCCAAAAGGTCGGCGAACTTTGAATCAATTGCCTTTTTACTCCAAAAAGTGTTGCGTCCCTCGTACACTTTAGGGATTCCAAGTTTCTCACATCGGTTCCATACAGCCTTACGTCCGATGTTGTACTTCTCCATGATCTCCTTCAAACTGTAGTACTCCTTATCCGCTTTCTTTTTATAAGATGTTTTTCTGTAAGGCACAGCATCGTCAAAGAACTTATCAAGGTCGCTACGTCTAACTAATGTATGCCTGCGCACACGTACAGCTTTTAACATACCTGAATAAAAGTAGCGATAGACAGTTGTTAAACCAACTCCAAGTAGGTTCGCAATGTCTTTGGGTGTCAAAAACTGCTTGTCATTCAGCTCGGATGGAATAAGAGAACCTGGAGCATTTTCCTTTTCAATTTTCTTCTTTTCAGCCTCTCGTTTCCGAAAGGCGACACGTTCGCACTTTCTGGAGCAGTACTTGGTTGAAATTTTGGTGGCAACAAACTGCTTACCACACACAGAACAAGTCTTTAATATCTTCATTTTAATCTAATTTTGGTTACTCAATGAGGTCGCATGAGGTCGCTGATTTCTTTTCAACGATTTTCACATATTTTCATAGATTTTCATCGTTGTGCCCTAAGTTGCAAGTGTCGTGTAATTGAAGGTGAAATTTTCTTTTCACTTTTTTTCAAATAGTACCCGAAATTGCATTTTCATGCTTAGAAAAAGACACGAAATTTAGGGGCTCGAATGAAATTTGAGCCAAAATTACAATTAAAAAAGGATATAAACAAATAACAACGATTAAGTGTTAAAATGAAAAAAGCCACCCAATTAGGTGGCTTTCTGATAGTTACTAATATTTAGTGTACTATGTTGATTATCAGCTACTTACCGATGCAGAAATGTGAAAAGATATTGCCCAAAACTTCGTCGTTGGTGACTTGACCGATGATTTCGGAGAGGTGGGAGAGGCACTGGCGGAGGTCTTCGGCAATGAGGTCACCTGGGAGGTTGAATTCGAGAGATTGGATGCTGCGTTGGATGTCGGTGAGGGCAAGGTCGAGGGCTTGTTTGTGGCGGAGATTGGTGACAAGGATTGAATCCTCTGGGAGTTTTGGTGCTGCTTTGACGAGTTCGTCTTCGAGCCAAGAAAGACCAATGCCATCGAGAGCTTGGAAAAGTTCAGACTTGTTAATCACCTCGATGACATGTTGATTCTCATTTGGAGTGATATTAGGATATGGGACACCTGGTTCTGTTATGAGAATGATGATCTGGGCTTTCTCCGCAGCTTTGATGGAACGTTCAATGCCAAGTTTCTCGATGGTGTCATCGGTATGTCGAATACCTGCAGTATCGATGAAGCGGAAGAGAATTCCTTGAATTGTTATCGTGTCTTCAATAACATCGCGTGTTGTGCCTTGAATAGACGAGACAATAGCACGATCTTCGTGAAGAAGTTGATTAAGAAGTGTTGATTTTCCTACATTTGGTGCACCAATGATAGCTACGGAAATACCGTTCTTAATTGCATTGCCATCAGCAAAGGATGATGACAAGTATGAAATCTCGTGTTCTATTTGACGAGCAAGGTTGAGAAGTTTTTCACGATCAGCAAACTCAACTTCTTCTTCGGAGAAATCAAGTTCAAGTTCGAGAAGAGAAGTCATTTCGAGAAGCTGGTTGCGTAACTCTGAAAGCTTATTTGAATATCCACCTCTCATCTGCGTCATAGCAACTCGATGTGATGCCTTATTTGTAGAAGCGATTAGGTCTGCTACAGCTTCTGCTTGCGAAAGGTCCATCTTACCATTGAGGAAAGCACGTTGAGTAAACTCTCCTGGTTGAGCCATCATGCAGCCCTTTTCTATAAGTAAATGGATGATACTTTGTTGAATATAGGGTGAACCATGATGTGAAATTTCTACCGTGTCTTCTCCTGTGTAACTATGAGGCGCACGACATACAGAAACAATTACCTCGTCCAAGTCGGTGATTGTTCCATAGTGCATAGTATATCCTTTTGCATTATTGAGGTCTTTACTAAATATCGATGATGTGATAGATAAAGACTCAGGACCTGAAATGCGGATTATTCCGATAGCTCCTCCTGGAGCAGTTGATTGTGCACAGATGGTGGACATACTATAACTTATTAAATATTAATATTTTGTTCTATGAAAGATGAGTATGAAAGAACGATATGATTAAATTCGTTCAAGTACAAGTTTGATTAAGTCTTCTATTTGGTTTGTATATGCAGTATTCATCTTTTGAGCATAACGATTTGCAATGACCATACAACAAGTCATAGCATTATGACCAAGTAGAGAGGCAAGACCTGCAAGAGCAGAAGATTCCATTTCGAAATTACAAATCTTCAAACCATTATATTCAAAAGACTCGACTTTGCTGTTCTGCTCTGGATCCTGAATAGGGATGCGTATCTGTCTGCCCTGAGGACCGTAGAAACCACCACAAGCAATGGTGATGCCACGAACCATATCATCACAAGCGATACGATTTATGAGTTCTTCGTTAGCAATAGCAACGTATGGAGCACCTTTCTTTGGTGACCAATCCATGTGCTTTACAAAAGTCTTTTCGAGTTCAATATCGCAAACCTCATCACGTCCTTCATAATAATTAAGGAGACCATCGAAACCAATACTCTTAACACTTGCAATGAAAGTGCCAATAGGTGTTTCAGGTTGTAATCCTCCACAGGTGCCAATACGAACAAGTGTAAGAGTGCGATGCTCATCGTTTTCGGTACGAGTATTGAAATCAATATTGACAAGTGCATCAAGTTCATTCATCACAATGTCAATATTATCGCATCCAATACCAGTAGATAGAACTGTAATTCTCTTACCGTTGTAAGTACCAGTAATAGAATGGAACTCGCGCGAAGACACTTCACACTCTATATCAGAAAGATACTTACCGATAAGAGTGACACGACCTGGGTCACCCACAAGGATGACTTTATCAGCCAACTGTTCTGGTTTAATATGAAGATGGAATGCAGAACCATCTTCATTGATTGGCAATTCGGATGGAGGAAAAACCTTTTTCATAATAATATAATGTTTTTATTGAAGTTCAAGTTTACGAATATTCTTCTCCATCTGTTCAATTTCAGATGAAAGCAAACCTACCTGTCCTTCCATTTCAAGGATTTGAGAACGTATTGTTGCACCCTTCGCATTAAGGCGAAGTTGCGAAAGGGTAGAGAGAATAGTATTCAAAGACTTCTTCTTGTTTTGATATTCACCGAACAAACTCTTTGCTTCCTGATTCTTGAAGTCACTAAGTTGATGATACACATGACTGTCATTCACCACAAAAGTAAAGTCATACTTCTTGTTGGAAGAATTGTCTGTTCTGTTCATTTTGAGAGTAAGTGCTTGACGAGCAGAACGTATCACATCATCATTCCCCTTCCATGTGTTCTTAATAGAACGAATGCGAGCAGCATTGATGATGACCTCTTCGTCTTCTTCCTCATAATCGTAAGTATGACGCGACTTTGGTTGAATGAACGTATAAACACACACCTTACCTTCTGGTTGATAGCGGTCTGAAGCAAACCAACCAATTCCAAGGTCTTCATCAACAACCATCATGTAGTCGTTAGCATAAGAATTGAAAGGAAAACCAAGATTAGTTGGTTGCAGATATGTACCATCTTCCTTATCAAAACGAGTGACATAAAGGTCATAATTACCAAGTCCTTCCGCATCACGAGAGGCAAAATAGAATGTGGTACCATCAGCAAGAAGGAAAGGATAGTTCATGTCACCCTCTAATTCTATTCCATTAAGAGGAGATTTGTTTGTGGTCTTACCCTCCTCGATGTAATAAGAATAGATGCAGAGATTTCCATTCGCATCCTTTTCTGTGCGATAAGTGAAGTTGCCAAGTTCATTCGTGAAAGAAGAAGCCTGCTTGTCATTAGTAAGATTGATAGTACCCAATTCCTCATCCATCTTATAAGCCGAAAGGAAATTGGACTTGTCAACAACTACTGAATCAATGAAGATTATCTTGTTTGTTGCCTGAAGTGCGGTCAATCCCTTCTCGCACACCTCAAGTTGTTCTTCAAGATGTGTGATGTCCTGCTTCTTTCTCTTTGCTTCATTTATCTTCGAATTGATAGTGCTGATTGCAGATTCAAATTCAAGATTCTTAATCTGATTTGAATAGTCAGATTTGATGTCATGAAGAATAGGGAAAGACTTTGGCTTCTGTGCCTTTAGACTATCCTTATTCTCTTGTGCAAGGCCCTTAGCCATGACACAAGAGAAAAGTAAAATCAATATATATAATCTATTCATATTATAATAAAGATAGGAAGATTAATCCTCCATCAACTTACGATAACGCAAACGCTTAGGTTCCTCAAGACCAAGACGTTTAGCCTTGTTTGCTTCATAATCAGTATAAGAGCCTTCAAAGTAGAATACCTCACCATCACCTTCAAATGCAAGGATGTGTGTACAGATACGGTCGAGGAACCAACGGTCGTGAGAGATTACCACTGCACAACCTGCAAAATTCTCAAGACCTTCCTCAAGAGCACGAAGTGTGTTAACGTCAATATCGTTTGTTGGCTCATCGAGGAGAAGCACATTACCCTCCTGCTTGAGTGCCATTGCAAGGTGGAGACGATTTCTTTCACCACCAGAAAGCACACCACAAAGCTTCTCCTGGTCTGCACCATTGAAGTTGAAGCGAGAGAGATAAGCACGAACATTGAGGTCACGACCGCCCATGCGGATTGTTTCATTTCCCTGACTTACCACCTGATAAACAGATTCATCAGCCTTAATGTCCTTATGCTGCTGGTCAACGTAAGCGAGTTTTACTGTCTCGCCCACTTCAAACGAACCATTATCAGGAGTCTCCAAGCCCATAATGAGGCGGAAGAGGGTAGTCTTACCCGCACCATTAGGACCAATAACACCTACGATGCCGTTTGGAGGAAGCACGAAGTTGAGGTCTGTGAAGAGAGTCTTTTCTCCAAATGATTTAGCCATGTGCTGAGCCTCAATAACCTTATTGCCAAGACGTGGACCGTTTGGAATGAAGATTTCAAGTTTCTCCTCACGCTCCTTCTGCTCTTCATTAAGCATCTTGTCGTATGAGTTAAGACGAGCCTTACCCTTAGCCTGACGAGCCTTTGGAGCCATACGAACCCACTCCAACTCGCGTTCGAGAGCCTTACGGCGCTTGCTTGCAGTCTTTTCCTCCTGAGCCATACGCTTAGACTTCTGGTCGAGCCAAGAAGAATAATTGCCCTTCCAAGGAATACCCTCACCACGGTCGAGTTCAAGAATCCACTCGCTCACATCATCAAGGAAGTAACGGTCGTGAGTTACAGCAATTACTGTACCCTCATACTGTTGCAAATGTTGTTCCAACCAGTCAATGCTTTCAGCATCAAGGTGGTTTGTTGGCTCATCAAGAAGGAGTACATCTGGCTTCTTGAGAAGGAGCTGACAGAGTGCAACACGACGACGTTCACCACCAGAGAGATTGGTAACTGGCCAATCACCAGGAGGACAACGGAGTGCATCCATAGCACGTTCAAGACGAGAATCCACGTTCCATGCATCTGTTGCATCAATAATATCCTGGAGTTCTGCCTGGCGATTCATGAGTTTGTCCATCTTGTCAGGGTCCTCATAATATTCAGGAAGACCAAAGAGTTCGTTAATCTCATCATACTCCTTGAGTGCATCATAAATGTGCTGCACGCCTTCCATCACGTTTTCCTTAACAGTCTTGGTCTCATCGAGAGGTGGTTCCTGAGGAAGATAACCCACAGAATAGCCTGGAGCCCAAACAACCTCACCCTGATACTGCTTGTCAATACCAGCAATTATCTTCATGAGTGTTGACTTACCAGCACCATTGAGACCTACAATACCAATCTTTGCACCATAAAAGAAAGAAAGGTAAATGTTCTTTAATACTTGCTTCTGATTCTGTTGGATAGTCTTAGAGACACCAACCATCGAGAAGATTACTTTTTTATCATCTACTGTTGCCACAATATTTATCTTTTATTTAAGTTAGAACTATTATATGTTTTAGAAATAAGATATACTATCTTCTGCGATAAGATATACTATGTTATTCGATAAGATATACTATCTTATTTATGATTTGACCGTTTAATTCGCCAAAGGTTTATCTGCAAGAGTCATCAAGGCAATGTCGTACTTGAGAGGGTCCTCTGCATCCCACGACTTGAAGATGCTGGTGAGTTCTTCACACGCTTTCCAAGTAGGGCGTTTATTAGTAAGTATTTCTTGTGTGAGTTGAAGGACATGAGTGTCCATTACTGCATACAAATCTTGCTGAGAACGCGACTTCCAGATGCCAAGATCGGGAGATGTTTGGCGAGTCATCCAGCGAATGTACATGCAAATACGTTTGCATGCACTCTTGTCCATTGTTCCCACACGAGCAGGATTGAGCCAAAATGAAATGATTTCCACAACCTCCTTTGTTGATTTGCCTTGAAAAATCTCTTCAAGAGTCTCGTGGCCATCAATGACATTACGAAGGTTACGACAAACAGCCTTGAAGGTAGGAACATTAAGTGTGCGGTAAACACACTGGTTCTTTGCGTTCTGATACGACATGTCATACCCACCCATTCTGATGAATTGAGCAGGATGCCAAGCCATTTCATCACGAATCATACGCAGAGCAGTAGGGTAGATGACCTTACGACTGCCCCATGTTATCATCGCAACGAATAGAGCACCGAGTTCAATGTCCAGCTGGTTGTCGGTATGTTCCATCAACTGATAGACTACACCACAAGGATCAACTTGCTTGAAACGCTCAACGTCGAATGTCTCAGCGTAATACTTATCTAATAATTCCTTTGTTATCATAATGCTTCACATTCCTTAACCCACTCAGCATAACTTGCATCGGAAGGCATACGCCAGTCGCCACGTGGAGAGAGAGAAACCGAACCCACTTTTGGTCCATCAGGAAGACACGAACGCTTAAACTGCTGAGTGAAGAAACGACGACAGAATGTTGTAAGCCATTTCTTTATAGTATCAGCATCGTATGTGTTCACTTCCATTGCCGACTGCATCTCAGACTTCAATCCAAGTGACTCGTTAAGTTCACGGTTTTCACGTTTTTGGTTGATAAATGCCTGCTGAGCAAGATAGTAAATCTTTGCAGGTCGGAAACCACAACGAAGGAAGTTGTAGAGGAAGAAGTCGTGAAGTTCGTAAGGACCTACAAGGTCTTCTGTCTTCTGCTTAATATTGCCATTCTCATCTGCAGGGATAAGTTCAGGTGAAATTGGTGTGTCAACAATGTCGAGAAGAGTCTCCTTAGATTCCCCTTCCATGCTTGACATGGCAACCCACGAAACGAGATACTTGACAAGAGTCTTTGGAACGGAAGTGTTGACTCCGTAGTTACTCATGTGGTCTGCATTGTAAGTACACCATCCAAGTGCGAGTTCGCTCAAGTCACCTGTGCCGACAACAAAACCGTTCATCTGGTTTGCTATGTCCATAAGTATCTGTGTTCGTTCGCGTGCTTGGCAGTTTTCGTATGTCACATCGTGAACATTCATGTCATGTTCGATGTCCTTGAAATGCTGAATACAAGCATCACGAATACTAATCTCCTTAATAGTGATGCCAAGTGAACGCATCAACGAGATTGAATTGTTGTATGTGCGGTCTGTTGTGCCGAATCCGGGCATCGTAATTCCAATGATTCCGTGACGATCCAAGCCGAGACGATCGAAAGCGTTAACGCAGACAAGTAGCGCCAAAGTAGAGTCGAGGCCACCACTGATGCCGATTCCAACCTGCTGAACATCTATCAGTTCGTTGAGGATGCACACGCTCGTCCCACCACTCCCAGCTGGCAGGAGATGTACCTGAACGTTCTGATGCCTGATCTGGTCAAGCTGTCCCAGAAGCCCGCCGACTTCGGTCCCGACGTGACCAAGCCCATGGTGGAAGGCTGGATTACCGCCTGCCAGGAGATTCTGGACAACAATCAGTAATATCGGTTTAAAACCCGAATTGTCAGTGTTTTGATGCACTATGCGGGGGGCGTTGCCCCCCGCATAGTCCTTAAATTTGACTCATTATTTTGCCTATGAAGGCAATTTTTCCTGATTTTTTTGGCGAAAACAAGTTACACATTATCAAAGCTTGACCATATTGTTTTTTGCTCTTATTGTCTATGTTTAACTCCCGCATTTAACTTTTGTATATTACGGAGCGGCAGAGAATTCTTCTCCGTCTTCTGGATATAAATTTTCTGAAAAAGAGGTAATTACTTATGGCCATCGTCATGAAAGACGTTAAGAAGCAGTATGCTGGCAGCAGTGCTCCCGTCATGGAGCATTTTGACCTGTCCATTGAAGAAGGCTCCTTTACCGTATTGTTGGGGCCCTCCGGCTGCGGTAAGACTACGGCACTGCGTATGATCGCAGGGCTGGAGGACGTCACCGACGGCCGCATCTACATTGATGAGGATGATGTCACCGACGTGCATCC